>JAFUDL010000546.1 GCA_017459225.1 Kiritimatiellia bacterium | reverse complement strand
CCTCGAAACCCGAAACCAGAAACCAGAAACCAGAAACCAGAAACTAGAAACTTCGAAACCCGAAACTCGAAAACAAATGAACTGCAAAAGACTGCTAACGATACAGGACGTCTCGTGCGTGGGACAGTGCTCGGCCACTGTGGCCCTGCCAGTGATCTCCGCGTGCGGTGTTGAATGCGCGGTGCTGCCGAGCGCCGTTCTCTCGAACCACACGGGCGGATTCACCGGATGGACCTTCTGCGATCTCACGCCCGAGATGCCGAAGATCGAGGCCGAGTGGGAGCGGCAGAAGCTTTTCTTCGACGCATTCTACACGGGCTACGTGTGCCCTGCGCAGATCGATCCAATCCTCAGCATAATGGAGCATCGCGCGGCGCCTGGAGCGGTGCGCGTGGTGGATCCCGTGATGGCCGACAACGGCAAGCTCTATCCCGGCTTTGCGGACGATTTTCCGCGCGAGATGGCGCGCCTCTGCGCAGGCGCTGACTACATACTGCCCAACCTAACGGAGGCGGCGTTCCTTCTGGGCGAGAAGCCGGTTCTCGAAGGATACGACGAAGCGTTCATCGAGCGTCTCGCTGCGGGACTCCATTCGCTTGGCGCCCGCCAGGTGGTGCTCACGGGCGTCTCGTTCGATCCAGGGCTTCTGGGCACTGCGGTCTCGGACGGCAAGAGCGTGAAGTACGACTTCAATCCCCGCCTCGCGCGCACGTCGCACGGCACGGGCGACGTGTTCGCCAGCGTCTTCGCCGGCGCCGTGATGCGCGGGCTCTCCGCGCTCAACGCATCGGCGCTTGCGGCCGACGTGGTGTGCGCCTCGATCGAGGCCACCGACGACTCGCACTGGTACGGCGTCGCCTTCGAGAAGGCAATCCCGATGCTCGTGGAACGTCTGGCGCATTGACATCCAGCATCATTCTGATGTATAATGTGAATCATAACGAACCAGAAAAGTGATTCACTATGACGACAATGACAATTCATGCGGACGATGAGCTTGCCGCGGCAATCCGCAAGGGCGCGGAGGAGGCCGGGCTGAGCATCAGCAAGTTCATCCAGACCACGATGGGGACTGCGCTTGGTGTCTTCAAGCGCAAGAAGAAGCCGTTGCCGGATTTTCTCCAGATAAAGACAAGATTGTCCGACGAGGGATACAGAGAGCTGATGTCTGTACAGAAGGATTTTGAGGTCATTGACGAGGAGATGTGGAAGTGAGCGCTCTTGTTCTTGATACAAACGTACTCATCCCCTTTCTATATGACGCTTCTAGGTTCATCACGGATGTCAGGAACTACGACGAAGTGATTTTGCCGGCAACTGTTCTTGGCGAATACCGTGCGGGGCTTTTTGCCACGAAGGCCGGTGAACGTAATCGGAAGGCGCTTGAGGACTATCTAGCCACTCCATCCGTACGCACAGTTCCTATCACCGACCGAACGGCGGAGCTCTATGCGAAGGTCTACCAGGCGTTGCGCAAGCAGGGCACGCCGATTCCACAGAACGACATGTGGATAGCGGCGAGCGCGCTTGAACATGGAGCGGACATAGCGACGACGGACGAGCATTTTCGGCTCGTCCCCATGCTGACGGTGATTGTACTCTGAGACGCGTGAACAATGGGCAAGCTGACAGACAAAGTCGCTAAGGGAGTCTTCTGGGTGCTGCTTGAGAAGTTCGGCATCCAGGCGGCGCACTTTGTCGTCACGCTCGTCCTCGCTCGCCTCCTCACGCCTGACGACTACGGCACCGTGGCGCTCCTCTCGGTTTTCATCGCCGTATCCAACATCCTCATAGACGCCGGCTTCGGCAATGCGCTGATCCAGAAGAAGAACGCCACGCAGACGGATTTCAACACCGTCTTCTACATCAGCGTCACGACGGCGGTGGTTCTGTACACGGGGCTATTCTTCTCCGCACCGTTCATTGCGAGGTTCTACAAGCTGCCCGAACTCACGACGATGCTGCGAGTGCTAGCGGTGACGATTGTTTTCTTTTCGATCAACGGCGTTCAGAATGCGGAGTTGGCGCGCAAGATGCTCTTCAAGCTGAGCTTCAGGATAAGCTGGGTGAGGGTGTGCGTGATGTACGCGACGGGCGTTTCGATGGCGTATGCGGGATTTGGTCCGTGGGCGCTTGTGTGGTCGCAGGTTGCGGGAGGGCTTGCGGGGATGTTGGCGCGGCAGCTGGTGATCAGATGGCGGCCCACAATGACGTTCTCGTGGGCGTCGGCAAGGTCACTGTTCTCCTTCGGCTGGAAGATGACGCTCGGCGGCGTCATAAGCAAGCTCTACGGCAATCTATACGCAGCAGTCGTTGGCAAATGCTTCACAAAGGCAGACCTTTCCTTTGTGAACAAGGGCAACCATGTGGCGGGGATACTGATGAACTCGATTGATCAGACGATTGGCCGCGTGTCCTTTCCCGCGCTTGCGAAGATGCAGGGCGATCCGGAGCGTCTGCGCGGCGCGATGCGCAGAATGATCCGATCGTCCACATTTCTGGTGTTCCCGCTCATGGCCGTTCTCGCGGTCGTGGCGGCCCCCGCCGTGTCGATTCTCTTCGGCGAGAAATGGCTGCCTGCGGCGCCGTATCTGCGGATAGCCTGTTTCACATATGCGGTCAAGCCTTTCAGCAGCGTGAACGTGAGGGCGATCGTTGCGCGCGGGGAGAGCGGCACATTCCTCGCGCTCGTGATCATCAACCGTCTTGTGGGAATCACGGCGATGGCCCTCTCGTGGCGATACGGAGTGTATGCCTTTGTCGCTTCAAGCGCCTATGCGGTTGGAATCGGGCGCATCTTCATCAACTCGTATCCAAACTGGCGCATACTCGGATACTCGATATGGATGCAGCTTGCCGACGTGCTGCCGGCGGCGCTTGCTGCCGCCGGAGCAGCAGCTGCCGCATTCGCCGCCGGAATGGCCATTGCCCCACTCTCGTTCTGGCGCATCGTGGCCGCGCTTCCTGCTGCTGCGGCGGCGTATCTCGCGATCGCGTACGTCTTTCGCATGTCGGCGTTCGCCGACATCGCCAAGGCGGTGCGGCCCACATTTGAGAAGAAGATTCCCATGAGCGCCCGATTGTTCGCCGCCGTCGAGAGGAGGTTCTCGAAATGACTTGCTCGGAGACGCTAAAGGCTGGGCTTTGCATCGGCTGCGGCATATGCCGCGCGGCGTGCCCGTGCGGCGCGATCGCCATGAGTGCCGGAAGCGACCTGATGGCGCGGCCGAAGATCGACAAGTCGAAGTGCACGAAATGCGGAATGTGCGCGAAGTTCTGTCCAAACGCGCCCGGCAAGATTGCCGCGCTGGCGGAACATGCGGCGGCTTCGCGCGGACGCCAGCCGATTGCCGAGCCGAACGTCGAGGCGCATTGCTTCCTCGCCTGGGACGCATCCGATGCCGTCGGCCGCAGGAAGAGCGCATCTGGCGGCGTTGCGACCGCGCTCGCGCTCAATCTGCTGAATGAACACAAAATCGACGCAGTCATCCACGCGAAGCGCGTCTTTTCCGGGCGCGGTGCGCCGCATGGCGCGGCCGTTGTGTCCCGCACCGCTGACGAGGTGAACGCAAGGCGCGGCAGCGTCTACGAGCCGATTGACTTCTCGGACGTCCTCCTTTCGCTCAAAGAGGGCGACCGCTGCTTCATGACCGGCACGCCATGCGTCATACGTGGCGTGAAGATGCTATTCGCCGAACATCAGCGATACGCGAAGATGCGGCTCTACACGTGCGCCCTCGTCTGTTCCCACAATGTTACGCCGCAGTTTGCGGACTATTTTGCCGACCGCAAGCACATCGCGAAAGACGTCGGCTACACGGTCGATTTTCGCGACAAGACCGGCATCCCCGATGCCGGCAACTTCAATTCGCGCTATCTGCTGGAAGACGGTACGAACCTCCACCTTGCCAACCGCTACAAGAACGGCTGGACGCGTCTCTGGCGCTCCTACGCGTTTGCCGTTCCAGCCTGCTGCAAGTGTCCGGACTTCTGGTGCGTGGAGGCTGATGTCAGCGTGAAGGACGCATGGGGACGGCGTGAATGGATCTCCGATCCGCTGGGAAAGTCGGTTGCCGTTGTGCGCAACGCGGCACTGCTCGAGATGTTCCGAGCATGCGGTTTCTCGTGCGAAAATCTCGACGAAGCGGAAGTCGCGCAGATGCAGCCGCCCCAGCTCGAGTACAAGCTTGATGCGGCAAAGGACAAGCTGACAAGGAGCGTGCTGTCGCCGTGCAATGTGGGAAACGGGCATCTCGGCAAGACGCTGACTGCGTGGTTCTCGCGCTTCGCTTACGCGCATTTCGGCACATTTGCGACGCGCGCGGGTCTGAAGGTCCTTTCGATTCTCAGGCGAGAGGGCAAGGCTGCGAAGAAGAAGCGCGCGGGGATGGGGACCAAGACGATTCTCGTCGTTGGCGGGCATGGCAACGGCAATGCAGGCGACGAGGCGCAGTGCGCCGAGACGCTGCGTCTTCTTTCGGAGCGGTATCCTGACTTCCAGATACGCGACCTCACGCCGAATCCCGACTACTCATTCGCGGAGCATCCGCGCTTTGCGCATGACTACGCCTCGCGCGTCTTGATCTACAACCAAAGTCGTCGGTTCGACTGGTATGCCTTGAACTCCTTTGTGAGGGAACTGGGGTTTCTGTGGGTTTCCATGCTTGTTCGAATGAACGTCTGGTTCGTGAAGCACGGCCTGCCTGTGTGGTTCATAAATGCGCGCAGGGCGGCGTTTCTGCAGCAGCTTTCGCAGGCGAGGCTTCTCTACTTCAGCGGCGGCGGGTATCTGACTGGGGCGACGAAGTCGCGTCTCTGGGAGGGGATTCTCCTGTGCCGTCTTGCAAAGGCGTTCGGCGTGCCGGTGGCGATGAGCGGGCAGACCATCGGCGTGTGGAACGGCGCCATCGAGCGCAGGTTCGCGCGCCGGGGTTTCAGGGACGTGGCGGTGATTGGTCTTCGCGACAACGAGGACTCGGCGAAGGCTCTTGCGGAAATCGGAATCGGCGGCGATCAGGTGATGCCCACGCATGACGATGCGCTCTTCTGCGAAAAGGCGGCGGAGCGACAGATCGAGGGACGTTACATCGCGGTCAACTTCCATTTCTGGGGAATGAGGGACAAGGCAACGCGCGAGGCCGTGCTTGCGAAGGTGCACGACGCCATCGCGAAGTCGCGGCGCGCCACGGGCGTGGAGAGGTGCGTATTTCTCGCGATGCACAAGGGCGACCTGAAGAGCCTTGACGTCTATCGGGGCCTCTACCCCGAAGATTCCGTCGAGGCATTTCCGTCGGTGGGCAGATTCCGTGAGATCCGCCGGGTCATAGCGGATGCGGAGCTGCTCGTGACGATGAAGCATCATCCGATCATTTTCGCGGTCGGCGAGGCGACGCCTGTAGTGAGCCTGGCATATTCGCCCTACTACGTTCACAAAAATGGCGGCGCGCTGCAGCAGTACGGAGTGGAGGCGTGCTCAACGGATCTTGCCGCGGACGACTGGCAGGCGCAGTTTGACGCCGCGCTCGCGAAGGCTCTTGACCGCGATTGGTTCATGCGTTGTGTCACGGGGGGAATGAATGCCGCACGTCGTAGAAAGGACAAGTTCATGGATCGCGTCGACGGCGTGCTGGAACGTAGAATCTGAAAGGAGTCGGCATGGAGGAGAAAGGCAGGAAGATCGGAGTGCTTGAGCGTATACGCCTTGCGGCGGGAAGGAGTCTGTGCCGCCTGTTTGGAATCGAGACGGCGGCCCAGTTCAAGAAGCGCAGGGTTTCGGGCGCAACGGCGACGGAATGGCGCGAGGCGGCTGAAAAACTTGTCGTACTTTCGATGCCTTCGCTGCTTGACGAGTTCGGCGGGAAGGACGTAGACTTCTCCCCGTCCCTCGCCGGGACCGGCGTCTATGGCTACAAATACCAGGCCGTCATGCGCGCGCTGCCGGGCGTGACCTTCGTGGAGAACTCCGAGACGAAGCCTGACTACTGCTTCTTCTGGGGATTCGGACGGTCGTGGAGCAATGTGGTGTCGGCTCTGACTTGCGCAAGGACTGGCGGCATTCCCGTTCTGTGCGAAGACAGCTTCCTGCGCAGCGCCGACACGTGGGCGAACACGAACACACCGCCGCAGTACAGGCAGGGATGCTCCGTCATCTTCGACACTCGCGGATTCTACTTCGACGCCACGCGCACCAGCACCGTGGAGCTGATGCTGAACGACAGGTCGTTGATCGTCACGCCGGAGCAGCGTGCAGAGGCGCGCCGGCTCATAGACAGGATTGTGGGCGCAAAGCTCACCAAGTACAACCACCAGCCGATCTTCACGCCAGAGGTGGGGCGTCCTGGACGGCGCAAGGTTCTCGTTGTTGACCAGTCCTACGGCGACTTCGCCATCCGCAAGGGATGGGGCAGCGACAAGACCTTCGCCGATATGCTCGAAGATGCGAAGCGTGAGAATCCAGACTGCGACATTCTTGTGAAGACCCACCCGGACACCATGACCGGCCGCGTGCTTGGGTACTACGACAACGTCAAGGAGGAGGGGAACGTATTTCGCGTCACGATGCCGATCAACCCGTACTCGTTGCTGGAAGTCGTTGACAAGGTGTACGTATGTTCAACACAGTTTGGCTTCGAGGCGTTGATGGCGGGCAAGGAAGTGCACGTGTACGGAATGCCGTTCTACGCGGGATGGGGATTGACGCATGATGCTCAGAAGAAGCATGCCCGCACGAACACGCGCACGCTTGAAGAGGTGTTCTACATCTTCTATGTGCTCTATACGCATTGGGTGGATGTCAAAACTGGGTCTCCGTGCGACATAGATTGGGCGATAGACAACCTTATCGCCATACGCGAGGAATACGCCGCATTCCAGAAGACGGGGAGGGCAGGGAATGGAGCCTGACGTTAAAGATGTCTGCGGAAAGGCGATTCTCACAATCGGCCTGGTCGTAAACGCATTCCGAATGGGGGGGCTTGAACGCATCGTACTAACGCTTGTTGATGTGCTTTCCAGAATAGGTGCGCGCATCGTCCTGCTGACAGCGTATTCTGCGGAGAATGATTTCTATCAGGTGCCCGGCGGAGTCGAACGCATCTGCCTGGGAACGTGGTCCAACGTGGAACAGGCCGAACGTCGCCGCGCTTTGATGAAGGAGGCGATTGAGAAGTACAAGATAGACGTTATTGTCTTCCACTCGTATTTCAGCCGCCTTCTGCCGGAGGAGATCGCGCTTGTGCATTCAACAGGCTGCAAGGCGGTTGTGCACTGCCATAGCGCGGGTACTAATTTCTTTGCTCGCAAAGAGGTGAATTTCGACGTGAAGACCCAATTCGCCGCTTTCAGGGAAGCGGATGCGCTCATAGCCATGTCGCGTGTGGACGAGGTGTTCTTCCGTGCGCTGGGCATACGCGCGCGCTATATTCCTAATCCTGTTAGGGACGTGCCGCCGGGTTTCTGCCGCAGGTCGCATTCGGGGTATTCCCTTATTTGGATAGGAAGATTTGATTCTTTTGTCAAGCGTCCGCTTGACGCAGTGAGGATCCTTGGCATTGTCCGGAAGAGATTCCCTGATGCCACGTTGACTATGCTTGGCGACGGACCCGCAGAGGCGGAGGTGCGTGATTTCCTGAAACAGAACCCGTCTCTTCGCGGTGCGGTGCAGATGTCTGGCAGCGTAAAGGACGTCTGGCAGGAACTGGCTGGTGCTGATCTGCTACTGTTCACTTCGGCCATGGAAGGGTTCCCGGGTGTCGTGGCTGAGGCTTATGCGGCCGGCGTGCCAGTGGTGGGCTATAGGTTGGATTCGGTAGAGCTGTGCAATGTCGAAAATGCATATAGCGCAGTCGAGCAGGAGGATATTGAGTCCGCGGCCGCCGCAGTCGTGTCGTTTCTGGAGAATCCCGATTCGCTGCGGTGTGCGAGCCAGGCGGCCCGCGAGGCATATGTGCGGTTTGCGGCCTTTGACCAGGGGCGTGCATATCGGGAGCTGTTCGTCGACGTTCTTTCCGGAAGAGACGAAACGCGTGAATGCAAAGACGTGAGGTTGTTCACTGCAGCGATCAATTCGTTTTTTGTGCACGCTTGCGAGGGAAGGCGGCTCTACAGGAATCTGCTGCGTGAGTCCAGAAGGCCGCGTCGGAGCGTGCTGTCGCGCGTTAAAACCTTTCTGAAGCGGGTGTTATGTCCCGGTTCGGCACCAACAAGGAGAAAATGCGATCATGCATAAAGTGTCTGTGATCATTCCGGCATACGATGCCGGCAAGTATTTGAGGGGATGCCTTGATTCAATCCTTGGGCAGACGCTTCGCGACATCGAGGTGTTCTGCATTGACGACGGTTCAACAGACAATACGGCGGCGATTCTCGCCGAATATGCGAAACGTGATTCCCGAATACGGCTTCTCTCGACGGACCACGTGGGGGCATACAAGGCACGTCGCGAGGGACTCGCCCTCGCATCCGGTGAGTATGTGTATTTCATGGATGCCGACGACGAACTGAAGACAAATGCGCTGAAGGAGCTCGTGGACCGCGCGGACATGGAGCGTCTGGACGAGATCGTGTTCACGGCGGACGTCTTCTCTGACAATGGCGACGAGGCTTCGCTCGAAAGTTACCGAGAGCGCTTCGTCGAGGCGTATGCGCTTGACGCGTCGGTGTGTGGCAAGGTGATGACCGGCGCGGATCTATTCAGGGAACTATGCCGTGCGAAGTGCTATTTCCCTGGTCCTCCGATGCGCATCACACGCCGCAGCGCGGTCTGGGCTGAGAACTGCACGTTCCCGGAGGCGCCGTTCCACGGCGACAACTACTTCACCACGGCAAGCCTGTACAACTCGGCGCGCGCTTGCGCCCTAGACTGCAGGTACTACAGGCGGCGAGTGCGCGCAGGATCCATCACAACGTCTGTCAACACCGAGAAGATTCATTTCCTCAGTACGCTGAACGTCGTGATAGCGCTGTGCTCATTCCCGCCGTTCAAGGCCGATGCGGTTGCAGGCCATCCGTCTGCAGTCTGGTATCTGCGCAGGCTTCACGCAACTCTCATGAAATGGGCCGACAGAATCGAACCTGACGAACTTGCGAAACTGTGCATGGACTCGGACGATGGCGGAAAGCTTGCCGCTTTTTTTGTATCGGCCAGTCGCCCTCTCGCGATCGACCGCAGAAACAGGCCCAATTCGATCCGTGGGTGCGTGCGCTACATATTGAGGCGTATCTTCGGGAGAAGGCGTTGAATAATCATAGCGTGACATGAACCTCGTCAAGACATCTCATTGCCTTTTCGCCGTGGCGTTCCTCGCCATGCTTTCCGTGTTCGGTCCGTTGCTTGCGCGCAAGGCGCGGCATATGCCAATACACGCCCTTGCGGAGGCATTCCCGCTCAAGCGCTGGTTCGTGGAGCTGAACGGCGGCGCGCATCGGTTGATCGGCAGAAGATTCTGCAATACCGTCTATCGAACCTCTGAGGGGATGCTGCTATCTGAATACCACGGAAGTGGTGTCACGGCATCAGTTGCGAAGAATGTGGCCGCGTTCTCGCAATGGCTTGCCGCACGCGGCGCGCCATTTCTCTATGTGCAGCTTCCAATGAAGATCGACATGGAAGGCACGATGATGCCGAGCTGTCTAGTCCAGAACGCCAATGCAAAGGCCAATGCGATCCTATCGGCACTTGCCGACAGCGGTGTGAAGACACTCGATCTTCGTGCGGAATTCACCTCATCGTCGGAGGATGTGGAACGGTACTTCTACAAAACCGACCACCACTGGAACAACGATGCCGTGTTCAAGGTCTTTGGCATGCTTGCGCCGGAGATCGCCAGGAAAGTCGGCGCCGATCCTGCCACGCTTGTCCCGTTCATCTCGGCGGACGCATGGAATCGCGAGGTGTGGCCGCAGTGTTTTCTGGGCACGAAGACGAGGCGCACCGGGCGGGTGTTCGGCGGGCTAGATGACCTTTTCGTGTACACGCCGCGTTTCAAGACGAACATGTCAATGACAATCCCTTCGACAAAAATCAATCTTGCCGGAGACTTCCGCGACACCGTCATGTGGCGTTCTGGAAAGATACATCGGGGCGGGAAAGGCGCATTCCGCACCGATGCATACTCTCTTCTGTACATCGGCAGCACGTATGGCGTGGCAAGGCACGAGAATCCAAACGCGCCTCTCAAGTGCCGGTTGATGATTGTCGGCGACAGCTTTGTCCGTCCGCTTGAGGCAATGCTTTCAACGGTCGTTTCGGATATTCTCGTTCTTGACCAGAGGCGCTTCGAGCCAGGCGAGACGGTGGCGGGATTTGTGGAGTCATTCAAGCCGGATCTTGTTCTGCAGATGAACAATCCGTCCGCATTCGGCGCGGACATGCTTGTGGGCCCGAAGAAACGCCGTCCGGTGCTGTTCGACTACGGAGAGCTGAGGTAGACCATGTTGTTCACGTCCGTCGAGTTCCTCTTTCTCTTCCTGCCGCTCGTGCTGGCGGTGTACTACGTGCTGCCGTTCAAGTGGAACCTGAAGAACTACTTCCTGCTCGCGGCGAGCCTTGGCTTCTACGCCTGGGGCGAGCCGAAGTTTGTGTTCGCGATGCTCGCCTCCATCGTGTTCAACTACGTGGCCGCGCTCGTGATCGAACGGTCACGCGGGACGCGTGACCCTACCGTTCCCCATTCCCCATTCCCCGCCAAAGCCGCGCTTTGGATTGCGGTTGCGGGCAACCTCGCGCTCATTGGCGTGTGGAAATACTGCAACTTCGTCACGGCGACGCTCCGCGCGTGGTTCCCGTCCTGGCAGGGCGCGATTCCGCAGACGAGTTTCCTCCTGCCGATCGGCATCTCGTTCTTCACGTTCCAGGCGCTGAGCTACGTCGTGGACGTCTCGCGCGGCGAGAAGGCGCAGCGCAACCCGCTGATCCTCGCGCTCTACATCGCGCTCTTCCCGCAGCTCATCGCAGGCCCGATCGTGCGCTACACCACGGTGCGTGACCAACTGGCGGCGCGCCGCACCACGTGGGACCAGTTCACGGCGGGCGTCTTCCGCTTCGTCGTGGGCTTCAACAAGAAGATGCTGCTCGCGAACCTGATGGCGGAGGTGGCGGACAAGTCGTTCGCCGGCGCGCCAGGCTCCGTCGCGTTCGCGTGGCTCGGCGCCGTCTGCTACACGCTCCAGATCTACTTCGACTTCAGCGGCTACTCCGACATGGCCATCGGCCTCGGCAAGATGTTCGGCTTCAACTTTCTCGAGAACTTCAACTACCCGTACATCTCGAAGACGGTGACGGAGTTCTGGCGGCGCTGGCACATGTCGCTTGGCTCGTGGTTCCGCGACTACGTGTATTTCCCGCTTGGCGGGAGCCGTGTGGGCAAGGGCCGACTCGTCTTCAACCTCGCAGTCGTCTGGTTTCTCACCGGACTCTGGCACGGCGCGAACTGGACGTTCATCCTGTGGGGTTGTCTGTACGGTGTGCTGATCGCTGGCGAAAAGTTGTCTGGCTGGGTACAGAAGGTCGAGGGTTCCTTCGTGCTGCGCCTCTTCTACCAGCCGTTCACGATGGTGATGGTCGTGTTGGGCTGGGTGCTATTCCGCGCGTCGTCGATCGGCGCGGCGGGGAGCCATCTCGCGGCGATGTTCGGCGCGGTGCCGCTTGTGGACGGCGCGGCGATCTTCTGGAGCCGCGAGATGCTGGTGCCGCTCGCGTGCGCGGTCATCGGTTCTGCGCCGATTCTCAAAGCGCGGTGCCTTTCTGGCGTGTGGCTTGTGGCGGTCGGCTACGCCGTCCAGTTCGCGTTGTTCGTCGTCAGCGTGTCGTGCCTCGTGATGAATGCGCACAACCCGTTCATCTACTTCAACTTCTAGAGACTACTTTTTTTTGGTATAATGTCTGCGTCGTCAAATCAAGGAGCAGCAGAAAGGATTACAGCAGTCGATTTTAGAGAAGAATCCGGCAAGTCGGCTGGCGGAGTGGACATGGATGATTGGGCAATAGACCTTGTCTATACTTGGTGCGATGCGTCGGACGCGGCGTGGCGCGCCAAGAAAGACGCCACGGCGGCCGCGTGCGGCCTTGCGGCCACTGCGCGCGGTAACGCCGCCTGCAGGTTCGAGAGCAATGACGAGATTCGCTTCGCCATGCGCTCGGCAGAAAAATTCGTCCCGTGGGTGCGCCGCGTCTTCCTCGTGATCGACGACGACATCACGCCGCCCGCGTGGCTTCGTCTGGACCATCCGAAGCTGCGTATCGTGCGGCTCTCCGAGATCATGCCGAAGGAGGCGCTTCCGTGTTTCTGCTCCGGCACGATCGAACACCATCTGGCGCGGATTCCCGGCCTGGCGGCGCGCTACGTCTACTCGAACGACGACTGCATGTTCGGCCGCCCCCTGGCCCCGTCGTTCTTCTTCGCACGCGACGGTTTCCCGCGTTTCCGTTTTGGAGGCCTGCGCAACCCGGGCCCTGATGCTCGGCAGGCGAACTACAACTACATCTGCAACATGGAACAGGCCGACCGGCTGATCGCCGAAACCTATCCGTCTCCGAACGGCGAACTTGCGCAGGCGTCGAAGCGCTATCCGCACCACTGCATCGACGCCTACGTCCGGGACGACGTGCTCGACTGTTTCGCGCGTTTCCGCGACGCGCTGCTGCCGACCTTCGCCTTCCCGTTCCGCTCGCCAGACAAGGTGCAGCGCGTCATATACGCATACGATGCGATCGCGCGCGGGCGCGGTCACTTCCGTCTCGCCCGCTTCCGCGTGAAGGAGAGGCGCGCGTGGTGGAAACGCCTGCTGCGCCCCGGCTACGCGGACTCGCTCCAGTTCTTCGGAGATGGCTGGAAGACGAGTCTTGAGATGCTGCGCAAATGGCGTCCGGGGCTCTTCTGCTTCAACGACACCGAGGCCGCGACGGACGCGGACCACGCCTGGCTGCACGAGGCGTTGGAATCGCTCTTCCCGATTCCGTCTTCCTTCGAGAAAGGAGGGCCGACCGCATGAACCGCTACGGCAAGAAGGCGTTCTGGAAACGTTTCTTCAACTCCTTCGGCAACGGGCAGTTGGGAGAGAAGCTGCGTCGTCGCCTGTGGCGTTCACGTCTGGTCTCGGCCGTTCGCCGTCATCGTGCGGCGCGACTGCCGGTGGACCCGCACAAGGTCCTCTTCGTCACGTCGTCATGGACGTACACATGCAATCCGAAGTACATCGCCAAGGAGCTGTCGCGTCGCCGTGCCGATGTGGACATTGTGTGGCTGCTTTCCGACGCAGCGTACCGCGCATGCGGCGGCAGGCCCGACACCGGGCGCGCCGTGCGGCGCTGGACAGGCGCCGCCTACCGCGAGCTCGCAACTGCGAAGGTGGTTGTGGAGAACTCGCATTTCTTCGTCTCGCGCGGCAACCCTGCCAAGCGCCACGGACAGTTCGTGATGAACACATGGCATGGTTCTCTTGGTATCAAACGGCTCGACGCCGGAAAGAGCGCCACGGACGGGACTGGAGTCGCTAACGCCGCCGTCGTGGACGCTCTCCTCTCCAACAGCGACTTCGACGACACTGTCTTCGCGGCGTGTCCTCTCGCCGCCGCCCCGCGCTTCCGCACTGGTCATCCGCGCAACGACGTGTTCTTCCTCCCCGACGACAAGAGGCAAGAGATGCGTCGTAGGGTGTTCGCGTCGCTTGGCCTCCCGGAGGATGCGAATCTCGCGCTTTTTGCGCCGACGTTCCGCGACGCCGCGCTGGCGGAAGGTTCGGACGCTTATGCGTTTCGCGCGTGGAAGGACGCCCTTGAACGCCGCTTCGGCGGCGCATGGACAATCGCGATGCGCCTGCATCCGCTTGACGCCAAGGCGCTCGCCGAAGGATTGATATCCTTCCCCGCAGGTGTACTGGACGCCACCGGATACGACGACATGCAGGAACTTCTCATTGCGGCCGATGCAGGGATCACCGACTATTCGAGCTGGATCTACGATTATCTGCTGGGCGGGAAACCGGGGTTTCTGTTCGCGCCCGACAAGGCCGCGTACGACGGCATGCACGGATTCTACTATCCGCTCGAGTCGACGCCGTTCCCCGTGGCTGAGACGAACGAGGCGCTTTGCCGCGCGATAGAGGCGTTCGATGCGGAGAAGTTTGCCGCCGATTCCACCGCGGTCCTGGCGGGGAAGGGATGCATGGAGAACGGCAGGGCGTCCGCGCGCGCCGTGGACATCATCGAGGGATGGATGAACGAGGAGCAGAGATGACGCCCATCGACCTAGTATATCTCTGGTGCGACGATGCGGATCCAAAGTGGCGCGCGAAACGCATTGCCACTGCGGAAAAGTTCGGCGTGGCGAACGACAGCGTTCATAATGGAGCCTGTCGCTACCGCGGCGGCGACATGCTTCGCTATTCGCTGCGCAGCGCCGCGAAGGGAGTGCCGTGGATACGCTGCATCTTCATTGTCATGGACGACGACCAGTCTGTGCCGCCATGGCCCGAGCTGAAGGATCCGAAGGTGCGGATAGTGCGCCATTCCGAGATAATGCCCCGTGATATACTGCCGTGCTTTTCGTCCGGAGTAATCGAACACCACATAGCCCGCATCCCCGGTCTCGCTGAACGTTATCTCTACTCGAACGACGACACGCTGTTCTGGGGAAGCGTGCCGGAGAGCTTCTTCTTCGCGGGCGATGGATATCCGTACTTCCGCTATGGCATGCGGCGAAGGGCGTCCGCAAACGGCGTGGAGCAGGACTACCGCAACCGCCTCGACACGGCGGACGCTCTTCTGCGCGCGCGGTTCGGGATGCGTCCTGGCCCGTGTTCGATGGTCGGCCGGCTTCCTCACCACAATGTGGACGCATACTGCAGGGACGACGTTGTCGCGTGCTACGAGTTCTTCCGCGCCGAGATCGAGTCTCAGCTCGCGTTTCCGTTCCGCAACCCGAAGCTCGTGCAGCGCTCGATCTACGCCGGCTACGCGATCGCGAAGGGCCACGGCCATTTCCGCCGCGCCACGTTCAACACGAACCGCGCGTCGGCCTGGTGGCGGCGGTTGATTCCCAGCTGGGCTGACTCGCTGCAGATCGTGCCGGGCAGGTGGCGCGAGGGACCCGAGATGATACGCACGTTCGAGCCAAGGCTCGTGTGCTTCAACGACGGTCCCGACACGGCGGAGGATGATTTCGTGTGGCTGCGCGGGTATCTGGAGTCGGTCTTCCCGCTGCCTGAAATTCAAGGAGGAGAAATGCGATGAACATAGCGGTCGTATTCGCAGGAGGTGTTGGCACGCGGATGGGCGCTGACGTTCCGAAGCAGTTTCTTGAGCTGGACGGCAAGCCTGTTCTGGCCCATACGCTCGCGCTGTTCCAGGAGCATCCGCTTGTGGATGGCATCGTGCTGGTGGTGTCGCCAGAGTATTTCGACGACTGCCGCGCGCTTGCGGCGAAGTACGGCATCGCGAAGCCGCTTGATCTCGCGGAAAGCGGGATCACGGCGCAGGACTCGATTTACAGCGGGCTCAGGGCCGCCGCCGCGAAGTATCCTGCAGATGCCGTGGTGCTTCTCCACGACGGCGTGCGTCCGTACGTTCTTCCAGAGGTCATCACCGCCAACATCGAGGCGGTGGAGAAGTTCGGTAACGCCGTCACGTACACGCCGTGCTTCGAGACGATCGTGCTGTCGAAGGACGGCTCCACGATAGACGCGCTGCCGTATCGGAGAGAATCCTACACCGCGCAGGCGCCGCAGAGCTTCCGCCTTGGAGACATCTTGGCCGCCCACGAGCGGATACGCGCGCGCCCGGAGGGATACACCGACATGATCGACCAGGCCACGATATGCTGGACTCTTGGCATCCCGATTCATCTTGTTCCTGGGAACCGCGGGAACGTGAAGATAACGACGCCGGAGGACGTCATATTCCTAGACGCGCTGCTCAAGGCCCGGGCGGCAAAGGAGGCGCAGAGGTGAAGTATCTTGTGACAGGTTCCACCGGACTGGTTGGCGCGGCGCTTGTCAAGGCGATTGCGGCGAACGGAGGTTCCGTAGTGGCGGCGGCGAGGAACGTGGAGAAGGCGAGGCGTCTCCTAGACGGAGTCGAAGGCGTGGAGATCTTGGAATGGGATGTGACGCGTCCGCTTGATCGCGGACGGCTGGCGTCGCCAGTGGACTTCATCGTCCACGCGGCGGCCGAGACCACCTCGCGCAACATGGTGGAGCGTCCGGTCGAGACGATGGCCGTGACGCTCGACGGCACCCGGAATGCGCTTGAGCTCGCCCGTGCGCTGAAGGTGAAGGGGATGGTGTATCTCTCGAGCATGGAGGTGTACGGATCGCCGCAGGGGAATTCGCCGATCGACGAGTCCGCGCTGGGTCCGCTGGACCATCTTGCGCCGCGCAGCTCCTATCCGGCCTCAAAGCGGATGGCGGAGGGACTGTGCGCGGCGTATGCGCGGGAATACGACGTTCCGGTGAGGATCGCGCGTCTTGCGCAGATCGTGGGCGAGAAGGCCATGGAGGGCGACAACCGCGTGATCGCGCAGTTCGCGCGGGCGATCGCACGAGGAGAGGATCTGGTGCTTCACACAGACGGATCCAGCGCCAGATGCTACTGCGCGCTTGCAGATGCGGTGGATGCGATACAGCTGCTGCTGGAAAGAGGCGAGGCGGGCGAGGCGTACAATGTGTGCAACTCCGCGTCCTACTGCTCCATACGCGAACTGGCGGAGATGCTTTGCGCGGCCCATCCGCCTTCGCGCGTGGTGATAAGGCCGACGGAGGGCATGGGGTACGCGCCGATAAGCAGGCTGCGCCTCTCCGCGGCGAAGCTGGAGGCTCTTGGCTGGAGGCCGCGTGTTGGGCTCATGGAGGCGTACGAGCGGCTGATCGCCTCGTGGCGGGAGGGATGCTGAATGGGACTTTCCACGTTCGACGCATACAAGCATCTTGAAGCCGAAGGGGCGATTCCGCTGGAAGGGGAGCGCCTTGCCGCGCTGCAGAGGTGCCTTGCCGCGATTCTGGACGACATCCTCGCCGTCGTCTCCGAGACGGGCGCGAGGCTCATTCTCGGCGGCGGTTCGGCGCTGGGCGCCGCGCGGCATCGGGGATTCATCCCCTGGGACGACGACCTCGACGTCAACATCCCGCGTTCGGACTGGCCGCGCTTCCGCGATGCGTTCATGGCGCGCTTCGGAGGGAAATACGCGATATACGAGCCTGGCGTGCCCAAGGGATACGGACTGTGCTTCCCGAGGATACGCCTTTGCGGCACAAGTTTCGTCACGCGGGAGGATCTTGTAGCGCCGCCTCCGTGCTGTGGTGTGTTCGTGGATGTGTTCTTCTCCGAGAACGTGCCCGACAATCCGTTTCTGAGGCTTTTGCATGGATGGGGTTCGCTTGCGTTAGGTTTCCTGTATTCCTGCCGCAAGGCCTTCGCAGAGCGCAGATGGCAGCGCAGGTGGGGGCTGAACGGAATGGCGTTCCGCGTTAAGCGGATGATTGGTTTTTTTGTGGCTTTTGCGTCGCTTGGATTCTGGACGCGACTCTGGGATCGGTGGAACGGACTCTGCCGGAACGAGAAGTCGCGCCTTGTCACGTATCCGGTGGGCAGGCGGCACTATTTCGGCGAGATTGCCCCGCGCGAAGAGCTCGAGCCGGGAGAGGAGATGCGGTTGTTCGAGGGGCGGAGGTGTCCATGCGCGGCAAGGCTCGAGACGTATATGAGGCGGCTTTATGGTCCGGACTACATGACGCCTCCTCCGGAGGGAAAGCGCGAGCGCCATGTGGTCTTTGAGCCGCTGCGGCTTGAGGTTTCGAAGAGAGCTTAATGAACAAAAAACGCATTCCCTCCGGATTCCGGACGAAACGCGTTTGATGCTGGAGCCAGGTAACGGATTCGAACCGCCGACCTGCTCATTACGAATGAGCCGCACTACCAGCTGTGCTAACCTGGCTTGGTTGAAAACAGGCAATAGTGTATCATCTTCCCTGCGGTAGCGCAAGAGGGAAAAACGTTTTTTTTCATTTTTTTAATTTTCCCTATTCACATTCGCCGCGTTTTTCGGTAAAATATCCACTCAATTCGTTTAGGACCAATAGGAGTAATTCACAATGGCGAACATCAAAGGCGGCCGTGCCGCCCGTAAACGCGACCGTCAGAACGCTAAGGCGAACAAGCGCAACGTAGCGGTCAAGACGCGTCTGCACTCGGCGCACAAGAAGCTTTTCAAGGCTGCGGACGCCGGCAAGGTGGAGGAGGCCGAGAAGGAACTCGTCTCCTTCGTGAGCGGTCTCGACAAGGCCGCAAAGAAGGGCGTGATCAGCAAGAACACGGCCAACCGCAAGAAGTCGCGCGCGCAGCTGAAGCTGAACAAGGCCAAGGCGGCAGCGGCGACCAAGGCCGAGTAGTAGACTGAGGATCGACAAAATGGCTAAGAAGACACTACGCGACGTAGAGCTCGCGGGCAAGCGCGTTCTGATGCGCGTTGACTTCAACGTCCCGATGGCCAAGGATGGCTCGGGCAAGATCACGGACGACACGCGCATCGTCGCGGCGCTCCCTTCGATCAAGTACGTGCTCGAGCAGGGCGCGTCGCTTGTTCTGATGAGCCACCTCGGCCGTCCGAAGGGCGTCAAGCTCGGCGCGGCGCCGAACCCCGACAACGCGGCGTTCACGCTCAAGCCGGTTGCCGAAGAGCTTGCGAAGCAGCTGGGCCGTCCCGTTGCGTTCGCGCCTGACTGCATGGCGGCCGACGAGATCGTGGCCGCGATGAAGCCCGGCGACGTGACGCTTCTCGAGAACACCCGCTTCTACAAGGCCGAAGATGGCAAGGTGAAGAAGGACGACGAGAAGAAGGGCATCCACCTCACCGAGGAGGAGTACCAGACGAAGAAGGCCGAGCTCAAGGAGATGCGTGCCGCGATGGCGAAGAAGCTCGCCTCCTACGGCGACGTGTACTGCAACGACGCGTTCGGCACGGCGCATCGCGCCCATGCCTCCACGGCGGTCGTTGCCGACTATCTGCGTCCTGCCGTGAGCGGCTTCCTGCTCGAGAAGGAGATCAAGTTCCTCGGCGACGCGGTGGAGAACCCGGTGCGTCCGTTCGTCGCGATCCTCGGCGGCGCCAAGGTGAGCGACAAGCTCAAGGTCATCAAGAACCTCCTCAACAAGGTCGACACCCTCATCGTGGGCGGCGGAATGGCGTACACCTTCCTCAAGGCCCAGGGCATGAAGGTTGGCGCTTCGCTTTGCGAAGACGACCAGCTCGGCTACGCGAAGGAGATGCTTGACGCCGCGGCCGCGAAGGGAATCAAGTTCCTGCTGCCCGTGGACAACGTGGTGGCGGACAAGTTCCCCGCAGAGAAGGACGCCAGCGACATCACCATGAAGGTGACCGAAGGCGACATCGAAGACGGCTGGATGGGCCTCGACATCGGCCCGAAGACGATCGAGTTCTTCTCCGAGGCCGTCAAGGCCGCT
>JAFUDL010000545.1 GCA_017459225.1 Kiritimatiellia bacterium | reverse complement strand
TCGGCTGGATCTATCGCCTCTGTGGATTCGTAGCGGTAACGACGGTATGCGGCGGGCGCGGCGATGCGATAACGCCGGCAAAGCGCACTGTCGCCGATGTCCAGCACCGTACGCGAATCGAGCAGCGTCCAGCTTGATCCGTCATCCGAGCCGTACACGTTCCAGCGGCGTGGAGTGCGATTGCCATAATCGGGCCCAACGTAAAGCGCATACTCGTCAACATACGTCGCCTCGCCGAAATCATAGTCCACGACAAGCGGCAAGCTGGCATTTGCGACAATAATCCGCCGGTTGCTGTCGGTTCCGCCGCGCGTGAAGTTGTTGTTGAAGAGATTCGTCGCCTTGGTGTTGCTGTAGAATGTCGTGGGGCTGGAGACTCTGCTTGAATCGTCAGTGGTGAGGTCGAACTCGCCGCCGGTGACTTCGCCATCGCCGTAGAGCCCGTTGACGTAGAGCTTATGGCCGTTGAGATCAATTCTGGACTCCGCATCCAGCATGAACCTGGCTACAGCGCGCCAGTCGCAGTCGGCCGTCAGGCGGCAGTCGCCGATCTCGAACACCTCGCAGACGAAGGAGGAATCGGCGGGAGCCTGGAAATCGGTCGCCCCCGTCACGCTCACAGTGGTGAGCGCCCCCGGGAGGCCATTCTCGATGGTGTTTCCGGCCGCGTTCTTGCACGTCCAGTTGGCGGGATTCGCAGGATTCCCGTCATTGGCGGTGCCGGTCCACCACGCATACTCCGCCAGTGTCGAGTTGGGATCGACGCCGTAGAAGAGTCCTGTGTCGGTGAGAACCGGCTCTATGCCGCTCTGCGCCGTCGACGCGTCGAACTGGAACGTGACTTCTGCCGGGCGCCATTTCTTGCGCCAGCTGATCAGCTTCTCGCCGAGCGCGAGCGTGCGACCCTCCAGGTTCAAGGTGACCACCGCATTCGAGGCAAAGGTTATGTGGTATTCGTCAGTTGGGTTGGCCGTGTTCAGCGATTTGGTGCGAACTGAGAGGTCGATCGAGGAGCCGTCCTGCATCTCCATGTTGCTGAAGTCGTCCGAGAGGGGCGTCAGCTTCCCGAAGACGCGGAACCAATTCGGCGCGCCGGGAGCGGAGAACTCCTCTTCGCGCAAGATCATGTCGCCGACCTTGGAGTCCACAAAGCAGCACAACTTTCCTGTGAAGTCGAACGTCGCGTTCTGCGAGCGGACCTCTCTGTTGACGAACGAGATGATGCCATGGTTCTCGACCACCTTGATCGTGCCGTTGACGATGTCGGTGTTGTCGAGGCGGAACACGGCGTCCGGACCGATATGCACGAAAAGCGTGTGGCCGCCAAGGTCGATCCTGCTCTCCGCATGGCCGGCGTTGATCATGCCGAGCGAGCCCTGGGCGTTGAAGTACGAGTCGGCCGTGAGGGTAAGGACGGCAAGCTGCGTCTGGTTGATGGTAGGCGAAGTGCCGGTGTTGGCCACCGTGCCGCCAGCAAGCGTTATGGGATTCAGGTAGAAGTATAGATTGCCGTTGATGTCGAGCGTGGCGCCTGATTCAACGAGAATCGGCCCCGTGCCTGCGTACCCAGAGACGTTGTAGGTGCTGCCGCCCTTGAACGTGCCGGCGACGACGTGAGTGCCGCCAAGGTATGTCTGACCGGACTTTGCCGCCATGAACGTGCCCGCGCCCTCTTTCACCAGCTTGATGTTGCCTTTGATCGCCACGCCTTCGTTTTCGACGGTGGTCTCTGCCGGGATGTCCAGGTGGAGTTCGTCGCACGCAGAGGTGTCGAAGTACTCGAGCTGCACCATCTCGAGATAACCGTCGGTGTTGTCCTGCGCGGCCGTCGCCTTGAACCGGTAGTAGCGGTAGGCGGTTGTGTTCTCGAAGGTCTTTGTGCGGCAATCAGCGTTATTGGCGCTCCAGCCCGTCTCGGAGCTGCGCGTGTCGAGCACGGTCCAGTTTTGATTGTCGTTTGAGCCCTCGAACGTCCATGACTTCGGGCAACGCTTCTGGTAGTTTTGCATTGGGCCACAGTACACATTGTACATGTCGATCGTCTTCTCGTTTCCCGCACCGAAGTCGTAGTCGACGATGAGCGGCAGGTTCGCCTTCGCCACGATAATGCGCCTAGTGTTGTCCGTGCCATTGCGCGCGAAGTTGTTGTTGAAGAGGTTGCCTGCGTTGCCGCCGAGGAATGTCGTAGGCGACGACGATGCGCCCGAAGGCGACGTGAGATCGGCAATCGGACTTTCTATCGTGCCTGCGCCGGCAAGGCCGGCGAGCGTGAGGTTGTGTCCGTTCAGGCTCACAGTCACCCCTTCGGCGATGGTGACCACGCCCTTCGCGCGCCAGTCGGCATCGGCGCTCAACGTGACGTCTGCCGAGATCGTCTCGTCGGCCATGACGGCCGCCGCCATCAGGCACGCGGCAACGGCAGCGAATTTTACCACAATAGAACTTGCGCCAACCAGTTTCATGACATGCTCCTTTTTAAACTTCACTTATAATATACCATCCCCTCGCCCGGAAATCAAGCGTTTCTCTTTGGCGAAGCATTTTCGGCAACAGTGAAGCCGGCTATCGGATCATGAACACCATGCAGTCGGAACGCAAATTCCACTTCAGCTTCACCTTTGCGGGAGACGCCCCGCCGGCGTAGGTGTAGGAAGTGCCTTTATGCGTCACCGGCGCGCCCCATGCGCTTCCGTTCCATGTTCTGATTGTGTAGCCAACGACTGGCCGCGTCTTTCCACGCTTGTCAATCGCAGTGGTGGCCGTGAAGGTGTAGGTTCCCTCGACTAGATAATCGCCCGGCGTTTCAGCGGCGTCGAGCTCAGAGCATTCGCAGACGATCGTCACGTTGGATGCGGGCGGCCTGCCCTTGAAACGCGCGTCGTCGACAATCCGGTTGTGCGCCAGCTCCTCATCGGAGAGCGAACGCCTGTACACGCGCACCGCCTGTATCTTGCCCGTGAAACGGCGCTGGTTCGTTCCGTTGTCGTTCCCCCAATCGACGCCGCCGATGTAGAACGTGTGGTCCTTGAGCACGTCCATCGAGCCGCGCCATGTACCCGTCCAGTCAGCAGGTTCTGGAACCGTAGTGCAGAACAGCGCGTACTTGCCGCCATGCCATATGGCATTCACGTATTCTCCGTCCCATCCGGCCTTTGCGAGCGTCGCCTTGGCGAGCGGCTTGAAACATATCCGAAGGCCGTTCTCATCCTTCGTGTATATGTTGCAGTAATCGCCTGAGGAGCCGAACAGCGACGGGTAGTCGCACTCCTTCGCGCCGGCTTCGCACACCACCTGCACGGTCGTCTGCCAGTCGAGCGCAGGCTGATCGAGAATCTTTGCGAATTTGCCGCCGTAGACGAAACTGTATCCATCCGCCGCCCACGAGCCGCTGGCGGTCGATCCGCTCATTTGGCAGTCGAACTCGGCGTTGCAGGCGTCGCCGGCCGTGCCGAGGTTCACCCACGTGGTCGCCACGGGATCGTGGGCGACGTCCGCTCCAGCGTTGCGGATGCCGTCGAAATGCAGAACAAGGCCGTCCTGCACATAGTCGCCGACGTCGTAGTCGTTACGAATCTTCGTAATGCGGCTCTTGACGCGCCAGTTCCAGGTGAGGCGAGCCGATGCGGAAGAGACGTCGATAAGGGCCTCGCTGACATCGTCGCGCACGTCAGGTTCGCTCCAGTCAGATCCGTTCCATGTTTCCAGTGTGTAGCCGGCGAGTACGTGTGCAACCCCGCCGAGCAGCGCCTCTCTCGGCGCAGTGAACACATAGTCGCGCGCCGGGCGGTATGCGCCGTTGGGCTGGGTACCTGAAAGCCCCTCTACGTCGGAGCGGACGATCAGCTCGCCGCTCGCCGCCGGAGCGCGGCCGAAGAAGCGAACCTCGTCGGCGGCGCGGTTCCGCTCAAGCTCTGCGCTTGTCAACGCGCGATTGTAGAAGCGCACGGCCTTGACCACGCCGTTGAGCCTGCGCGCGTTGAAACGCTCGTTGCTGCCTTCGCCGCTTGCGAAGGTGAACGTGCGCGTGCCTGGCGACTGCGAGAACGGCTTGTATTCCGACGGCGCCGCGGTCTGGAAGACGGAAATCTGATTTCCGTCGAAAAGCGAAGTGATGTATTCTCCGCCCCACGACGACACGCCGAAGCCGGAATGCGTGTTCAGCACCTTGTTGTTGACCCCCGGCGTGCCGACGTTGTTCTGGTTGTAGTAGAGCGCGAAGGCGTCGCCCACGTCCGTTGTGCCTACAATGCCAGGCCAGAGTACGTTGATCCTGTGAGAGGCGTTGCCGTCGAAGTCCAGAACCGCCTGCACGGTGAACGCCCCGTCGAGCGAACGCTTGCCGTTCATGACGGCATAGCTCGGCTTGCCGTAGATCGTTCCGTCGAAATAGAAGCCGTCGCCCAGCCACCTGCTGGCGCCGTCCTTCACGAAGAGAGCGGCGCCTCCCTTCGCGGCGAGGTCGGCCCACGACGCGGCGGATGAGTCGTGCGCGGGCTGCACGCCTGCGTTGCGGATGCCGTCGAGCTGAAGGACCAGTCCGTCGGCTGCATAGTCGTTGAACGCCGCATCATAGCCAGGCCCGGCAGTGTGCGTCCACTGCCATGTGAGGCGTACAAGTTCCGTGGTGTCCGTGATCGAGGCGGCAAGAACGCCGTTGTGCGAAACCGGAGATTCCCACTCCAATCCGTTCCAGGTTTCAAGCGTGTAGCCGGTGCAGAAGTACGTATCCTCGCCCACAGTCACGCTTGCCGGGGCGGAGAAGGTGTGTCCGCCCGGCGGGAGCGCGTACGTGCCTTCCGGCTCGTTGCCCTCCACGCCGCGCATGGAGGAGGCAACCACGACGTTCTTGACGGGCAGCGGCCCGCCGAAGAAACGCGCCTCGTCGATCGCGCGGTTCTGCTCCAGCTCCTCGTCCGTCAGCACGCGGTTGTAGATGCGCACCGCCTTGATCGTGCCCACGAACCAGCGCTGCTGACGCAGGTTCAGCGTGGCGCCGCCGCTGCCGATGCGCACCACGTCGCCGCCGATGCCGCCCTTGTCGGTGCTGGCCGACGCCGCGCCGGCCAGGCTGGTTCCCTGCATGATGTAGTTCATGTTCCCGTTGCGGATCGCCGTTGCATAGTGGCCCTGCCACACCCCGGAAAGAGCACAGGTGCCGCCGTTGGCGTTCTTGAACTTCAACTGCGCGCGGCCAATGTCGTAATAAACGTTGAGCACATCGCTGTCGCCGGTGCCAACCATGTTGGGCCATGTGACCGTGCCGCCCGAATCCACCCTCAATTTCTCAAGGGCGTTGGTAGTGGTGTCGCAGACGATCTCAACGGTAACGGTGTCGACGATTCCGCTCAGCGCATTGGCAAACTGGGCGAACGACCTGCCGCCGAACCAGTAGCCGTCGGCCTGCCACGTGCTGGCGTCGGCGTCGTCGTGCTGAAAGCTCGCCACGTTGCCGCCCTTGAGGTCGACCCACTGCGATGACGACCAGTCGTGCGGCTTGTCCACGCCGACGTTGCGAATTCCGTCGAGATGCATGACGAGTCCATCGGCTACATAATCGTCGAAGAGCGGGTCAAGGCCTACGGGGATCTCTTCGTGGGCGCGCTGCCATTGCCATGTGAGACGCACCTTGGCCGCGGTGTCGGCGGTGGCGTATGAGCAGGACGCATAGGTGACCGGTTCGCCCCAGATGCCCGCGAACTCGTTCCATGTCTCAAGCGTGTAGCCGGCGCAGGAATATACGGTGCCGTCCTTGACGGCCTTCTGCGGGGCGGTGAACGTGTATCCCCCTGCGTCGTAGGCATAGGCGCCTGAGCCTTCGTTGCCTTCAAGGCCGGCGACCGATGTGGCTACGACCACGTTCGTGACTGGGATGCCCACGAAGAAGCGCGCCTCGTCGATTGCGCGGTTCGCTGCGAGCTCCGCGTCGGAGAGCACCTTGTTGTAGACGCGAACGGCCTTGATTGTCCCCACCAGATAACGCGCATTCAGCTCCTCCTGGGAAAGCCCGCCGTTCGCGCCGGCGCTGCCGAGCGTCCACGTCTGGACGCCGGGGCTTGTATTTGAACTTGAACCGCCTACCCATGAACTGAACGAGACGTCTTCCGTCAGAGTCTGCCTGTGCGCCGCCGAGTCGAGACCGGCGTTGATGTACCTGCCGTGCCAGCCGCCGATCTTCGAGCGGGAGCCAGGGCTCAGCCCCGTGGTGTAATCCGCCTTGAAATGGACCTTTGACAGGGTGTCGCTGTAGTAGATGTTGGCCCGGTCGTTCCAGTTTCCGAACATCGTGGGCCAGGAAGTGTAGTTTTCGCTGCTCTTCACGTCGCAGACGATCTGGATTGTCAGCTGGCCGCCAAGGTCCTGAGCATATTTAAGCACACCATAGGTGCCGCCGTTGAAGCGGTATCCATCCGCCGTCCATGCGTTCGCGGGGCCGTCGTTTCCGACCAAGGTGGCGTCGTTGGCCACGCGGCCGATGTTCTTCCAGACACTCGCCTCGCCGTCATGCGCCTTGAGAAGTCCTGCGTTGCGGATGCCGTCGAAGTTCAGAACAAGGTTTTCCTGCGCCACGTAGTTCGACGGCTCGTACATTAGCCCCGCGCTCGCCTGCAGCATGACGGCAACCACAAACGCCGCAAAAGCCGACGCACTCGAAACACACCTCGTCAGTCGGGTCACGCGTATGTTTTTCATCATCAGCCTTCCTTTCAAATGATGACAGTACAACCTCTGCGTGTCTTTTCCCCTCTTGGCTTGAAATACACCTGGACCAAATCAGCTGAAGCGCTCGCGGTTGATCCAGAGTCCGAGAGCGGGGTTGGGGATGAAGTACACCTCTTCGCCGTCAACGGTGTTGTAGCCGTAGGCGAGTTTGGCGGGATCGTACTTCGCGGCCATCTCGTCGTAGTCGGCCGCCTTGAAGCCAACGCCCTCGACCTCGGCCTTGGTGATGTTCTTCACGCAGTAGGTGATGGTGAAGCGTCCGTCGGACGAACCGTGTATCAGATGCGCGGCGGCGCCCATGTTGTCGCGGAGGTCCTGGCTATCCGGCTTTTCAAACACCTCGAGCGTGTGAAGGCGGCCGCGATAGCCGTACTTGCGGATGAGGCGGTCCACCGTCTCGTCCTCGCCGAAGTGGCGCACCCCCGGCGCGAGGATTATGAGCTCGCCGCCGTCGGCCATCGCCATGCGCGTGCGGTAGATGGCCTTGTTGCCGAGCCAGGTGGACGTGAACTCGCCCGGGTCCAAATACACCACGCACTTCTTCAGACCGTGCTCCACATAGTCGATGTTCTTCTGCTGCGCGAGCTTCACGGCCTCGGTGAGGCAGTTGCGCCCTTCGCCGATGAAGAGACCGTGCGTGCGGATCTTGCCGCCTGGAGCCGTGGTCACGGTGAGGCAGAAGAGGATCGGACGGTCTGCGAGGAAGTGTTCGAGGCCGTAGTCGAAGAGGCGGCGCACAGGCGTGTGGTCGCGCCCCATCGCCTGCTCCATGCCGCACACCGCCCCGATCATGTGCGAGCAGTTGATCATCTGCGAGCCGCCAACGCCCACGAACAGGTTCTTCGCGTGGTTGGCCATGCCGATCACCTCGTGCGGCACAACCTGTCCGGGAGAGACCACGAGATCGTACTTCGGATCCATCACGAGCCTGTTCACCTCGACGGCGAGCGGAGTGTGCCAGAGGCCGCCAGAAATCTCCTCCACCGCCTCGCGCGGCACTTCGCCGATCTTGACCACGTCGGTGCGCCAGTGGTGCACGATCATCTTCTCGTATGGGATGTCGCCGAACATGGCGCTCCACTGCTCGGCGCTCACGGGCACGTGCGTGCCGAGAGCGGGCAGGATGTCCACGTTGACGCCGCGCGCCGTGAGCATGCGGTAGAGCGCCTGGGTGATGAACCCGGCGTTCGAGTGGAAGCGCGTGAAGTCCGGCGGCAGTATGAGGACGTTGCGCAGCGTGCGGCCCTCGATGGCCTGTTCGAGCGAACGCTCGATCTCGACGGGCGAGAGCCCGTCTTCCGTCTTGGCGATGTTGAAGATGTCCATGCCGCCATTATATCAAAAAACGGATCGTTTGTCAGCGGGTGGCAAGATGGCGGCAGATGGTCAAATGACCATCTTCGGGTGAAGTGCCTACCATGTCGCCAGAGTAAACTAGTGGACATGAATACAGCACCATCCAGCGTCACGCAATCCACGCCCGCTCCGCACGCCGCGCTTTCAGTGGGCGTACTGAGCTACCGCGCGCCCGAAACGCTTGCGCGGACAATGGAATCTTACAGGAAAGGCGGGCTCGCAGAGTGTGCGGACGAATGCTGCGTGTTCTTCAACGCTATGACGCAGGCCGACGAAGAACAATGCGCGCGCTATGGATGGCGCTGCGCGGGATCGCCCAAGAATCTTGGCCTGCTCGGCGGCATGGACGCGCTTGCGCGTACATTGACTGGCGACTACCTGCTGATGCTGCAGAACGACTGTCCGCTCGTCGCGGACGCCCCCTTCACGCACCGCTACCTTGCGGAGGCGACCGCGCTTCTTGCCTCCGGGCAGGCGGACATCGTTCGCTGCCGGTCGCGCGCGCACCCCGGCCAGGGCTTCGCCGACGGCAAGAAGTTCGCCCGCTACTACGGCTCCGGATGGCGCCCCGCCCTGCGGCGTCTGCTGCGTCCGTTGAAGGCACGCCGCGTGATCGGACGCGCCCCCTACGCCATCGCCGACGCCGAACGGCGCTTCCCCGCCTACATCGAACGCAAAGGCGACTTCCTCATAGTCGATTCGTCCGTCATCAACTTCACCGACCAGCCGTTTCTCATCTCGCGGCCGCTCATGCTGCGTCTGCTCGACTGGGCGAAGGCACACCCGAAAAAACGGACGCTCAACGGATTCCAGGTGATGGAAATCAACCTCAACTCCCGCTGGTGGCGCGCGCAGCACTTCAAGATCGCCGTTGGCGAGGGCATTTTCACGCACGCCCGGCTCGACGGCGGCTTCCGCGCGGCGGCCAGGCGTTCCAAAGCGTAAAGGAGCAACCATGGTCAACGTCGTCTGCATAAAATACGGACGCTACTACGGAGCGTTCTACGTCAACCGCCTCTACGCCGGTGTCAGGAAACACCTCGCGCGCCCGTTCCGGTTCGTGTGCGTCACGAACGACGCCACAGGCATACGCCCCGAGGTGGAATGCGTGCCGTTCGCCGAGAACCCTGGCGTGCCCGGACGGAAATGGCCGAACATCTTCTCGAAGCTCACGCTCTTCAAGGACGGCTTCGCCGGCCTCGAGGGGCCTACGCTCTGCCTTGACATCGATGTGCTGATTACAGGCCCACTCGACAAGTTCTTCGACTACCGCCCGGGCGACTTCTGCATCATCCGCAACTGGGTCGAGTTCTACAAGCGGATCTTCCGCAGGGCGCCCCTCATCGGCAACTCGTCCTGCTTCCGCTTCGATGCCGGCCGTTCAAACGCCGTCTACGAGTTCTTCCTGCGCGAGAAGGACGATCCGACGAAGGCCAATCTCTTCACCAAGGGATCGCAGAAGCTCCAGACGCGCGCCATGCGCCACGCAGGTAAGGTCAGCTGGTGGCCGCGCGGATGGGTCGCCTCATTCAAGCGGCAGTGCATCCCGCCCTTCCCGCTGAACAAGTTCATCGCGCCGCGCCAGCCGAAGAACGCTTCCGTGATCGCCTTCCACGGCCATCCCGACATCCCCGAGGCGCGTTCCGGATACATGTTCCGCGACATAAAGGGCGAGCGCGTGCCGGTAAAGAGCCATCTAACATGTCTTCCTACGCCGTGGATTGACTCGCTATGGCACGACCAGTTGTGATAAAATATACCACTGCAACGCCATGAACATTCTCATCATAGAAGACGACACGGCGACGGCCGAATTCGTTGCCGGCGCGTTCAAGCAGGTCGGCTACGCCACGATGCACGTCGCGGACGGCGAAGCCGGCCTGGCCGCCGCGCTGCACGGTCCCTACGACGCGGCCGTGGTGGACATCATGCTGCCGCGCCTCGACGGGCTGGAGATCATCCGCCGCGTGCGGGCGGCAGGGCGCGCCCTCCCGATCATAGTGCTCTCCGCGCGTGGGAGCGTGGACGCGAAGATCCGCGGCCTCGAGGCAGGCGGAGACGACTATCTGGCAAAGCCCTTCTCCGTGGCGGAGCTCGTCGCGCGAGTGCAGGCGCTTCTACGCCGCGCGAGCCGTGCGGAGGAGGCTACCATTCTCAAGGTGGAGGACCTTGTGATGGATCTCGTGACGCACCGCGTGACGCGCGCGGGCGAGCCAATCGACCTCCAGCCCCTAGAGTACCAGCTGCTTGAATACCTGATGCGCACCAGGGGACGCGTCGTCACGCGCAACACGATCCTCGACCGCGTCTGGAACTACAGCTTCGACCCGCACACGAACGTGGTGGAGTCGCGTGTCTACCACCTCCGTGAGAAGATAGACCGCCGCTTCGAACGCAAGCTCATCCGCACCGTGAGGGGATTCGGCTATGTCCTCGGCTAGAAAAGCCCCCTCGCTGCGCCGGCACATCGTCGCCGTGTCGCTCTCCGCCGGCGCGCTTCTGTTCCTGCTCTCGGGAGGACTGATCCTCTTCGTCTCATGGTCGTTCATGAAGTCCGAATACGAGGGATTCCTCGCGCGAAGCACGTCCGACCTCGTGGGGGAATACGCCGAGTCAAAGGGCGACCTGAAAGAGATGCGCCACTTCTTCGACGAAGACGTCGAGGAGCATGGCGCAGACCGCATCTTCCTGCTGCTCACCGACCCGGCCGGCCGAGACGTCCTCAACGCCTGTGCAGACAAGACAATCCTCCGCACCATGCTCTCTCGCGCGCAGAGGAACCTGCCCGCCTACCGCATCAGCAAGGAAAGCGATCTGCCACATCACAACCGAATCGTCCTGCGCGTGAAGACCACGGTTCTGCCCGACGGATTCAAGCTCTCCATCGGCCACAACGTGACTGCCGACGAGCAGTATCTTCTCTTTCTCGCCATCACCCTCGGCGGCGCTTTCCTGTTCTCGCTTCTGCTTGGCGGATGGGCGGCAGACTGGCTGGCGCGGCGATTCGTCCGATCGCTGCAGAACGTCTCTGACGCCGCAGACAGGATCAGGGCCGGCGAATGGTCCACCCGCGTCACGCCCTCCCACGAAAGCCGCGAACTCGTGCTGCTGGAAGACGCCTTCAACACGATGTGCGACCAGAACGAGAAGACCCTCACCGAGCTGAAGACGCTCACCGACGACATCGCGCACGACCTTCGCACGCCGCTCACGCGCCTGCGCACTGCGGCAGAGTTCGCCGCGATGGGCGGCGAACTGAACCGCCCGCTTCCCGAGATGCTGTTCGAGCAGTCGTCCGACATGCTGGAGCTGATCAACACCATGCTGGAGATTTCGCAGACGGGCTGCAAGCTCGACCGCACGCCGCGCGAGGACATCGACCTGTGCGCTTTCCTGCATGAGACGGTGGAACTCTATGCGACAGTGCTGGACGACCAGAAGCTCGCCATTAACCTGGACCTGCCCAAAGAGAGCGTCGTCTTCTCAGGGCACCGCGGACGCCTCCAGCGGCTTCTCGGCAACCTCCTCGACAACGCGATCAAGTTCACGCCCGGCGGCGGCGTGATCACACTTTCGCTGGTGCGTACGGCCTCCGCCGTCGTTTTGCGCGTCTCAGACACAGGCTGCGGCATAGCCCCCGAGGAGATTCCGCACATCTTCCGCAGGTTCTGGCGATCAGACTCCAGCCGATCTCTGCCGGGCAACGGTCTCGGCCTCGCCCTTGCAAAGGCGATAGTCACCTCGTACGCCGGCACGATCACATGCGAGTCGTCGCTCGGCAAAGGCACCACGTTCACAATCACCATTCCAGGCGATGTGAACTAGTTTGACGTCGAACGCCCTATGGCGATCTTAGGTCAGCGGGCACCGAAGAAGTAGCGGTTGGCGTTGTTGTACGAGATGTCGGCCACTATGCCGCCCACCCACGGGATGTCGTGGGGAATCTCGCCGCGGGCCATCTCCTCGCCGAGCTTCGCGCAGAGGATGCGGCGGAAGTACTCGTGGCGGGTGTAGCTGAGGAAGCTGCGCGAATCCGTGAGCATGCCCACGAAATTGCCCAGGCAGCCGAGAGCCGAGAGCGCCTCGATCTGCTTCTTCATGCCGTCCTTCTGGTCGAGGAACCACCATGCCGCGCCGAGCTGGATCTTACCGCGGTCGGGTCCCTTCTGGAAGCTGCCCATGAGGGTGGCGAGCATCTCGTTGTCCTTCGGGTTGAGGGAGTAGAGAATCGTGCGCGGCAGAGCGTCCTCGAGCTCGAGGCGGTCGAAGAGGCGCGCAAGAGACTCGGCCACGTTCCACTCGCCGATGCAGTCGAAGCCCGTGTCGGGACCGAGAAGGCGCATCATGCGCGTGTTGGCGTTCCGGAGGCAGCTGTAGTGCAGCTGCGTGGTCCAGTTGGCGCGCGCGTCTGCGCGCAGGCCCTCGTAGAGCCATGCGCTCTTGAACTTGAGCGCCTCGGCGGGCGTGGCCGCGCCGCCTTCGCGCACCTTCTTGAAGATCGCCTTGATCTCCGCCGTCGTGTAGGGAGCGGCGAAGATCTCGGTGATGCCGTAGTCGGAGAGCACGCAGCCGCAGCTCTCGAAGAAGGCGTGGCGGCGGTCCATCGCGTCGAGGAAGTCGTCCCACGTCTTCACGGGCGAACCCGCAGCGGCGGCAAGGCGGTCCATCCAGTCGTTCCACGCGGGAGCGTCCTCGATCTTGCTCGCCTTGTCGCTGCGCCATGCGGGAAGCACCTTCACGGAGAAGCCGCTGTCGGCAATCGCCTTGTGGTGCTCAAGGGAGTCCACAGGATCGTCGGTAGTGCATACGGCCTTCACGTTTGAGCGCGTCATAAGCCCGCGCGCGGAGAATTCCGGCGCGCCCATCTGGGCGTTGCAGCGCTCCCATATCGACTCCGCGGTGGCGCGCGAAAGGCGCTCGTCCACCCCGAAGTAGCGCGCAAGCTCCAGATGGCTCCAGTCGAAGAGCGGATTCTTGAGCAGCACCTCCATCGTCTCGGCGAACTTTACGAACTTGTCGTGCCAGCTGGCATCGCCCGTGATGAACTTCTCGTCTATGCCGTTCGAGCGCATCTGCCGCCACTTGTAGTGGTCGCCGCCGAGCCACACCTGGGCGATGTTCTCCCAGCGCTTGTCCTGGGCGATCTCCGCAGGGGGCAGGTGGCAGTGGTAGTCGATTATGGGCATCTTCTCGGCGTAGCAGTGAAACAGCTCGCGCGCCTCGTCGGTCGTGAGAAGGAAGTCATCGTTGATGAAGGACATTTTGCTCTCCTATCCGCTTGTCGTGTTGCCTTAGACCATGTCGGCGACAACCCAGTCGATGTACGCCTTCACGTTTTCGGAGACGGCGAACGCCTTGAGCTTGCTCACGTCTCCCTTGCGGCACTTGCATCCGCACCAGCGGAGCTGGTCGAGCATGAACGTCTGCACATACTCGTCCTTCGACTTCTTGATGGCGTTGATGAGCGCCATGTTCCAGATCTTGCGCTGGCAGGGCGCCGCACCCGGCGTGGAGCAGCGCTTCTGGCAGCCGTCCGCACGGCCGATCACGGCCTCCATGACGTACTGCGACACGGCTCCGATCACGGTGAGGTCGAGCGGATCGCTCTCGTAAGCGCCCTTGACGCGCGCGAGAAGCGCCTCGGCGTCCTTGGCGTCCCACAGGTGCGACGCGAGCGCCTTGGGCGTTGTGGCCGCGGCTACAGCGGCGTCGTTCGCGTTCTGCCATTCGACGGCCATTGGGTCGCCTGCCTTCTGGGCCATCGCCGGACCGTATCCGGCGTACGGGTTTGGATCGACGTAGCGCTTCTTGTTGTCATTAGCCATTTCTAAATTCCTTTCCTTTGGGCGTATCAGCCGAACATGTACTTCTTCCAGGGCTCGCGCATTCCCTGGTAGAGGAAGCGGTCTGCCGCCTGGTCGTTTACGGCGTGCAGGGTGTCGGGGTCGAACTTGAACCCGCGGCCAAGACGCTCGGCGACGATGCCGAGGTTGAACATCGTGCAGGAGCGGAATCCGTTCGATTCGTTCAGCGCGAACGTCTTGCGGTTCTTGCAGCTGTCGATGAAGTCGGTCTGCTGCTTGGCGGGCTTCGGCAGCTCCGCGAGCTTGGCGAGCACCTTCTCCTCGGGCCACCAGCCGGAGTTGTCCTTGATGCGAAGCGTCTTGCCGCCCTTGGCCTTCGGATACACGCAGAGGCCGTTGGAGCCGCGCAGCAGAGGCTCGCCCTTGAGCGTCTCGTCGCCGTCAAGCGCCACCACCGTGCCGTCGGCGTAGGTGAGGGTGATGCGGTCGAATCGGCCGACCGCCTCAGGATGGTGGCGGGGACCCTTGTATTCGATCTTGACGGGGCTGGTCTCGTCCTTGCAGAGGAGGTACTGCAGCGGATCGAGGTAGTGCTGCGCCATGTCGCCGAGCCCGCCGGAGTCGTAGTCCCAGTATCCGCGGAAGGACGTGCCGGCGCGGTGCGCGGTGTAGGGCTTCCACGGAGCCGGACCAAGCCACATGTCCCAGTCGAAGTCGGCGGGGATCGGCTCGGGCTTCGCGTTCACGCGGCCGGACCAGCCGAACTTCCAGCTGAAGCCCTGGCCTGCACCGAACGTGCAGTTGATCGGGCCCTTTCCGAGCAGGCCGTTCTCCACGATCTGGCGGATGGGCTCCACCGTTGTGCCGAAGCCGTAGAACGTGTCCTGGAAGCGGAACCACGTGTTGAGGCGGAACATGCGCTTCTTGGCCTTCACCACCTCCATCACGCGCTTGCCCTCGCCTACGGTGCGCGTCATGGGCTTCTCGCACCAGATGTCCTTGCCGGCGTTCGCCGCCATCACGCTCATGCAGCCGTGCCAGTGGGGCGGCGTGCAGATGTGCACGATGTCGACGTCCTTGTCCTCGAGGAGCTTCAGGAAATTCTCGTAGCCCTTGATCTTGCCCCACTGCTTCTGCGCCATGTCAAGACCGTGCTGCACGCGGGCCTTGTAGGGATCGCAGAGGCCGATCAGGCGCGAGCCCTTGAACGGCAGGTGGTTCGCGCTCTGCGCGATGCAGCCGAAGCCGATCAGCGCGCGCGTGAGCTGGTTCGAGGGGGCCGTGTCGCCGCGCAGCACTCCTGCGGGCACGATGGTGAAGAGGGAGGCCCCTGCCGCCGTCTTCAGCATGTCTCTTCTTGTCAGCATGTACTTTCCTTTCTTTCGGATTGGACAGTTTTGAATGAAATCTCTTCAGCTCCTCGGCGCGTCACGTGAACGTGATCTCGGCGCCGTGGAAGAGGAAGTTCCCGCCAACCACGTACTCCATGGCGGTGGGCGAAAAGCGGTCGGCCACGTCGATGTGGAGGTGCCCTGCGAGCACCCCCTTCAGCAGCGGCTGCGCCTTGAGGTAGGCCACGAAATCCCTGGTCGTCGGATCGCTCATCTTGCACTGGTACTTAGATGCGTCCGGTATCGTGAAGAGGTTGTTCTTCGCCCAGAACTTAGTCGCGGCGCGCCAGATGTGCGGCGTGTTGAACGGCACGTGCATGCAGAGGATCGTGGGGAGGCCCTTCTTGATCTCCGCCTCGAAGCGCGTGGCCTGCTCGGCAGTGACGGTGCCAGGCGCGTCGTCGATCGTCACGAAGTTGACGCCGTTCACGACGGTCGAGGCGAGGTCGTTGTCGAAGGGATACGCCGCCGCAAGGGCCGCGCGCATGGTCTCCTTCTTCACGCCGTCGTTGCCAAACCACATGTTGGGCGAATGCTCGTGGTTGCCCAGGCACCCGAACATCTTGGCGCCGCCTTCGCCGTAGTATTTGCGCACGAGGTCGAAGTTCGCCTCGCTCTGCCAGTCGATGAGATCGCCAGTGTGCAGCACGTAGTCCACATGCTGCTTCGCCCACGCAAGCGAGTCGCGCAGCGCCTCCTCCTGGCGGCCGCCGAACGTCTGCGAGCGGACAGTCTTCAGCTTCTGCTTCTTTTCGCCTTCGGCGGGATACGCCGCGGTGAGATGCGTGTCTGAGATGTGGAGAAGCGAGAACGGCTTCTCGGCGCCGGCCTTGATGTGGTGGCAGGTGATGGAGAGACGTTCGAAGCGCCCTCGCTTCGGGAAGAGCGCGGGATTGTCCTCTGCGACGGACGGTAATGCGCACGCGGCCACGAGGCCGCCTAGCGCAAAAGAGCCGCCGCGGAGGAATTCACGCCGCGAAAGTTCCTTCCCGCTCATTTGCCTTCCACCTTCCTGCGCACTTCGTCGTGCGCCTTCTTGAGGACGGCTGGATTGTACTTGAGCACCTTGCGGTCGTAGGTGAGGAGGCCGTTGATCTCGATCTCGACGTCGGTCGTCTGAGTGTAGATGGATCCGGCGAGGCCCTGCTCCGCATACTCGCCGAGCTTCTCCATAAGGCCGAGATACGTCTTCTCGAGGCCTTCGGGCGTCTTCGTATCCTCAATGCCGCCGTAGCCCCAGTTGCCGGTCTTCTCGCCAAGCACTTTGCCCTGCGAAAACTCGCGCCAGATGTGACCCGCGACGGGATGGCCAAGACCGCCGAACTCGCCGAGGAAGCTCACGCGGCGCTCGTTCACGGGAGGCATCGCGGGGCCGCGGTACGCATGGTAGTCCACCACGTCGGCCGCCTCGCACTTGCCGGCGGGAAGATGCTGCGTGGTGATGCGTCCCCGCTTGTCGCGCTGGAACGTGGAGCCGCCTTCGAAGTCGCACCAGCCGGAAGGAGCGTCCACCAGGCGCGTGGGATCGTACTTCTTCACGAAGTCGAGCGTGGAGTGGGTGAGGAACGGATCGTGCTGGCTCCAGCCCTCGTTGTAGGGCACCCACATCACGATCGACGGCACCTTGCGCAGAAGGTCCACAAGTCCCTTGAGCTCGCGGCGATAGAGGCTGTAGCCCTTGGTGACCTCCCAGCGGAACGGATCATTGGCGTTGTGAGAGGTGCTGGGCATGTCCTGCAGGACGAGGAGTCCCATCTTGTCGCAGAGCGCGTAGTACCTGAGAGGCTCCACCTTGATGTGCTTGCGCATCGTGTTGAAACCGCAGTCCTTGAGAGTCTGGATGTCGAACGCCATCGCCTCCTCGCTGGGCGGGGTGAGGAGCCCGTCGGGCCACCATCCCTGGTCGAGCGTGCCCATCACGTAGTAAGGCTTATTGTTGAGGAAGAAGCGCAGAACGCCCTTCGCGTCCTTGCGCTTCTCGAACTTGCGCATGCCGAAGTAGCCCTTGATCTCGTCCTTGCCGAACTTCGCGGTGAAGTCGTAGAGCGCGGGCGATTCGGGCGACCACAGCCTGAAGCCCTTAGGCATCTTGAGAACGCACGGCTCGCCGGGGCAGAACGTCGTTTTTAATGTTGCCAATGTGGAAATGTTGCCAGTGCCAATGTTGCCATTTCCCAATTGGGAATTGGTCTTGGGAACTGGCAACACTTCCACACTTCCACATTCAGTATCGCCATATTTGAGGCCATCGACCTTGAAGGTGAACGTTACCGTGCCCTTGTCGATGTCGGTTACGACGTCGTAGTCGGCGATGTGCTTCTCGGGCACGGTTTCCATCCACACGGTCTGCCAGATGCCGCTCATGCGCGTGTAGAAGCAGGCGTACGTCTTGAAGGACTGCTTGCCGCGGCTGTTGACGAAGTCCTCGGTGGGGTCCCACACGAGCACGGTGAGAGTGTTCTCGCCCTTCTTCGCGTACGGCGTGAGGTCCACGGTGAACGGCAGCTGGCCGCCCTCGTGCGGCGTGCATCCCACCTCGTCGTGGCCGAGGTACACGCTCGCGCGGAAGTCGACCGCGCCGAAGTGGAGGAGAATGCGCTCGCCGGGCTTCGGGTCGAGAGTGAGCTTGCGGGTGTACCAGAGGTACTGGCTGGGCGCGAGGAGGCGTCCGCCGCAGCCCGAAATGGGCGACTCGAGGGCGAAAGGCACGAGTATCTTGCCGTCCCACTTCTCGGGACGCCCGTCGGTCTTCGCGATCTCGGTCACAGCATAGTCCCACTGGCCGTTCAGGTTCGTCCAGTTCTCGCGCACCAGCTGCGGACGCGGATACCCGCGCCACGCATTTTCTGGCGTGACTTTCTCGCCCCATGTGGTCAACATCGTAGCGGCCGCGGCCGCAATCATGATTCCGCTCATTTCGTTCTCCTTGTGAGGGCTGGCGCCGCCATTCGGCAATCCCGTGCCCACACGAAAGAGTTTACCAAAAAGCGGAGCTTCGCGCAAGTTAGCGGATGAAGATCGTGAGGCCCTTCTCCACGTAGATTCCATCGTCGGCCACGACGATGCGGGCGAGCGTGGACGAACGGCTCTCCGGATCCATCACGAACGTGACGCCTTCCGGACGCGTCTCCCACGCGACGATCCGCTCACCGTCGCGCAGGTTGCGCCCGGCAAGATACAACGTGACCGTCGAGCCTGGCGCATACGTGATCGAATCGCACCCCCAGGTAAGCGGACACCGCACGGGCAGCTCGCCCGAGAACGCCGAGAGGTCGAGCGTGGTGTTCGGCTGAAGGTCGCACCCATAGAAGCTTTCCGACTCCACGCGGCATGTGTCAAGCACCGTGATGGGGTAAATTCCGCGGCTCATCTCGTCCGTGGCGCCCATCGAGATGCTGCGCACCGTCACTGGCGCGCTAACCCAGAGCGCCGCGCCGCCGCGCAGAATCAAGTCCACAGTGCTGCAGTCCACCTTCGCGACATTGTGCAGCTTCAGCCACCCTCCGGAGACCAGCTCGATCGTGCCGTTTTTCGCCGCCTCTCCCAGGTAGAATGTCTTGCCCTTCGCCAGGCGCACCGTGAGCTTGTGCCCGCCAAGGTCAAGCTCCGTGCCGCCAGTCACAAGGTAGCGGATCGCTGTGGAGTTCTCAAGGTCCATCATGGAGTCTGCCGTCAACGTGACATTGCCGAATCCGCCCCAGCTGTCCGTCGTCTGGTCTGGACCGCTGTTCACGATTGTGCCGCCGTTCAGCACGAAGTCGTAGACGCGCCAGCCATACTGCCCGGCGACGTCGAACGTGGCGCCGGCCTCCACCGTCACCTTCGCGCCGATTCCGCCCCAGAAGAAGTGGCTTCCGTAGTACGTGAGGGTGCCGGCGATCGCAGGCCGCGGACTCAGCGTGCCCGCGGCCACCACCGTGCCGCCGCCATAATTCTGCCCCTGCCTGTAGCCAACAAGCTCGCCCGCGCCCTCCTTGAAGAGCTTGATGTTGCCCGTGATCGCAGTCTCGTGGTTCTTCACCACCACGCCCTCCGGCACGTCGATGTGCAGCTCGCCGGGATCCGTTCCGTAGAAGCCCACAACGCCGTCCGACTCAGTGAGGCTTCCGCTGCTGCTGCCGTTCTGCAGCCACGTGCCCTGCACCGTCTCGAGCATTCCCACCGCGCCGTCGCTCAAACGGCGGGCGGGCATGTATTCGCGCATGAGGGCGCCGTCCTTGTTGAACACCTTGAAGTAGTAGAACTTGCCCGAGAAGTTGTTTCCTATGCCAGTGCCGGGCACCGTCGTATACGACGAGAGCAGCGTGAACGACCCGGCGGGCATGAAGTCGCCGCCCGTCATCGTCACGGCGCTGCCACCGTTCACCGTGGCCACGAGGCTGGAACCGTCCGCCACGATCTCGTAGTC
>JAFUDL010000544.1 GCA_017459225.1 Kiritimatiellia bacterium | reverse complement strand
CAGAAGGCGAGATGGACAATCCTTCGGGTGGGGGATTTTCTGTCGCTAGATGGCAATGGAACGGAGTGTGAAAATGAGGTTGAAAAAGTTGTTTGGCTGTGCCGCTGCCGCGTTCATGTGCGGCATGGCATGTGATGCTGCGCCTACGCTTGCGCACCGCTGGAGCTTCAGCGGAGACTACGCCGACTCGGTCGGCGGCACGTTGGCCGTAGCAATAGGCGACGCGATCTCGTTCAACGATTCGAACACGGCCGTGGTGATGTACGGCGACGGAAACGGCGCGGGGTCGCTCAACCTCGGCACGGACATGCTCCCCATAGACGTCCCAGAGGTGACCGTGGAGATGTGGGCCACGCAGACTGCGGTGAAGAACTGGGCGCGCATCATCGACTACGGGCAGAACAACCAGAACTACTTCACGCTCACCTGGTGCCAGGGCACGGACGGCAATCTCAACAGATCCGAGATAAAGAAGGCCAACGGCGTGATGTTTTCATGCGACAACACGATGGGCACATATGCCTTGAACACCACATACCACATCTCGGTCACGTTTTCGGCCAACGCCGACGGTTCCACGAACGTCCGCTGGATGCGGCGCAACGCCTCGACGGGCGCAGTTGAAAGTTCGGGCGCGACAACGGCGTTCAACTGGACGCTTGCCGACCTCGCATCGCCGAACTTCTATCTTGGCCATTCGCAGTACACCCCCGACGCGGACGCGAACGCCATCTACGACGAGGTGCGCGTGTGGAAGGGCCTTCTCACCGACGAACAGTTGACGGCCAGCGCGCTTGCAGGCCCCGACGTGCTTCCCGACGTGGGCGCCGCCGATCCCACGCCGGCCACGACGCGCTGGACCGGCGCGGTGGACGACGACGCCACGAACGCCGGCAACTGGAGTCCCGTGCTTCCGAACGCCAACACTCTCGCCGTATTCTCCGGCGACTTCGCCGCGCAGATCCCCGCCGGCTCGTCCTTCACATGCGCCGGCGTCGTGTTCGAAGACGCGCGCCTTTCCGCCGACTGCGACTGGCGCGGGCTTTCCGCGAAGATCAACGGCGGCACCCTTGATCTCGCCGGACGCAAGTTGTACGTTTCGCAGCTCGACGGCGAGGGCGCTATAACAGAAGGCGGAGTGCCTGCCGCCTACCAGCCCGTCGAATACATATCCTCGAGCGGCGCGCAGTGGATCAACACGGGCTTCACGCCCGCCTGCACCGACCGCATCGAAATGAAGCTCAACTTCAACGACAAGAACGGCACGCAGTGCCTCTGGTGCTCGCGCGGAACCGCAACGACGACGAGCACCTTCACGGCCTTCATGATAAGCGGCAACCTGCTGCGATTCGACCGCAACACGAACACTTCGGGCGGCAACGTTCTCTCGCCGACCGCGGGCGTGGTCTCCACCGTGGTGGCGGACGGCAATACGCTCCAGTGCACGCTGAACGGCGCAGACGCCGGAACTTTCGCCGGGAAGGGCGGCTTCACGCCCGGAAGCCCGATCGTGCTCTTCGCCTCCCACACGGCCGGCGCCAACCTCACCGCGTCCACCGCGATGGGCAACTGGGCGAGCTACCGCTTCCACGGCCTCAAGGTGTACGACTGGAAGGGCGGCCTCAAGTGCGACTTCGTGCCGGTGAGGCGCGTGGAGGACGGCGAGCTGGGCGTCTATGACCGCATCGGCGGCACGTTCGCGGCCAACATGACCACGACGCCCTTCACGGCCGGCGCGGACGTGAACGACGCCGCCGGCGCAACCGGCGGCGAGCTGCACATCGACGTGCCAGGCGGCGCGGCTTCGGTGAACGAAGGCGTGCGCATTTCGGGCACGGTAAAGGTTTTCAAGGAGGGCGCGGGATCGTTTACGGCGAAGGCGCCGCTCTCCAACATCGGTGTTGGAAAGTTCGTTTCCGGCACCATCGACCTTGCGGGCAACAGATTCATCGTCGATGGTTTGGAAGGGAATGGCGTCGTCACGGCCTCGCGGGGGCTTCTTGTGAACACCGGGTTCGATCTTGAGACGCTGGCGGACGGCGCATACGAGCACAGGACTCCGGCCGGATGGGCCGGAAGCGGCGACGTGTGCATGTTGAAAAATAACGACGAGTACGGCAATCGGCAGAAAAACGGCTCGAACTGGTGTCTTCTCAACAACGGCGCGAGCATACGGCAGAAATTCGTCCTGAGAGAGGCGCAGGACTGCAGGCTCTCCTTCAGCATGGCTGTACGAAACACTTCTGGCACCTACTGGTATGGCAGCGGCAACGTGCAGATTGACGGAACGGTCGTGGTGTCGTGGGACAGGTCTTCCGACTACTATACAGCAACAAAGACGGCGACGGTGCATCTTAATCCTGGAGAGCATATGCTGTCGTTTGCGAGCACACAGCAGTACACGCTCATCGACAACATCTCTTTCGTCGCGGCGAACGTAGGTTCCGTGCTTGAAGTCAACGTGCCGGAGGGCGAGACGAGCGAGAACCTCAACGTCAACATAACTGGCGGCGCCAATATGCAGGTGTGCAAGACCGGCAAGGGCACTCTTGTGATGTCGCGCGCCAACTCCAGCTTTGGTGCGGGCGGACGCCGCAGCGGAAGCGTGTCGATGGTCGTTAAGGAGGGCATAGTAAGACAGACCGCGTCGGAAGGCACGGCCTCGTGCGGTGCGCAGTACGGCACGATCGTCGTCAGGGATGGCGCGCAGTTCGACATGCGCGGGCGCGTCTACCACGACTACGACTACAGAATCGCCGGCTCTGGCCCAGACGGCTCGGGTGCGCTTGTGAACACCGTCACGGTGTCGGAACCATGGGCTGTTGGCGGCAGCAACAGGGCGTACCTGCAAGACGTTACGCTTGACGGCGACGCTACGATAGGCGGTCCGGAGACGTGGGCGCTCCTCTTCTACAACTATGTAAACGAGCACACGATGTACATGAACGGGCATACGCTCACCATCAAGGGCGTGACGCTCTACTCGGACAGCATAGCCTACAGCGGCGCGGGCAAGATCGTGATCGCCGAGGACGCCACCGTGGAGTTCTACCACAACGCCAAGTCGGCTCCGGACTGCGACATTGAAGTGCGCGGCACGCTTCAGCAGCATGATGTGGCGCTTTCGCCCGTCAAGTCGCTGTGCTTTACGGCTGATGGCTCTTTCAACAACCCCTGGGAGTCGCGTCCAGCCTTTGTGGTGAACGAGAAGTATGCCCCGAACGTCCAGGCGCGTTCGGGATCCTCCGCGCAGCATCCCACCGTCACGCTCGGCGCGGAGGGCCATCTCAAGACGACGCTTGACCTCTCGTTCTTCACGGATGTTTTCGATGCCTCCACCACCACGTTCTACGGCGGAACCGAAGTGACCGTGGAGCTTGGCGCGCGTAGGTTCGAAGTGGATACGAAGCTCGCATCGTGGGAGGCAGAGCCCCAGGCGGTGTTCGTCGCCTCGGGCGTTGCGGCCGAGGCAAAGGAGATCGCGCTAGCCGTGCGTGCCGACGGCCTGTGGGCGATGCGCCTGTTCCCGGACCGTCCTGCAACGGCGAAGTGGACCGGCGAAGGCGACGGCGTCAGCCTGCTTGATCCAGCCAACTGGAACTGCTGGAACGCTAGCGGCACGCAGCTGGGCGGCGTTGCGCCTGGCGACTACACGACGGTGATAATCGCCGACGGCACGACCACGCTAAGCGTGCCGGAGGACGTGACGCCGCCGTGGGGGCGGGTGCAGTTCGGCGACGGCGAACCAAAGGCGACTCAGTGGGGACGCATCTTCTACGGCGCCGACCGCGATGCGATCAGCGGCACGGCGTGGTACATGGCGACTCCGCTCGGCGAATACACGTTCATGGGCGTCGGAGACCTCGCAAACCTCGACGGGCAGAACACGGGCTGGCAGTATTCGTGGCTCGACTGGTCGCAGCTGAGGTTCGACGGCTGGTTCAAGGTGACGCCAGCCCAGGCGGGCAGCTGGCACATCCGCCAGTACTTCGACGACCATTTCGCCCTTGCAATCGACGGTGAATGGTTGCTCGTGAACCCGGTGTACACGGCGCAGGTGGATGTGGATCTGGAGATCGCGGAGGGATGGCATAGATTCACCATAATCTGCGGCGACACCTGGGGCGGCCAGGGATCGAACAGCATAACCTACAACGGAACCAAGGTGCCGATGCTGGTTTCCGTCAACGGAGCCGCCGAGGTGCCGTTCGCCTCCACGCATTTTGAAATGGGCACGGGCCAGACCGTCATAAAGCTAGGCGGCGACTGCGACTGGCGCAAGCTCGGCCGCGTGAGCCTTGCAAGCGGCGCCGTGATCGACCTCAACGGACACGCCCTGACCACGGTCGGCGTGGTGTGCGACGACTACGTCGGCGCCACGGTGAAGAACTCCGCCGCTGCGCCGGGCGAACTGCGCATCGAAGTGCCGGAGGGCGAGACCTTCACACTGGAGGGCGTGGCGATCGCGGGCGACGTGAAGCTGGTGAAGACCGGCGGCGGCACGCTCATAGCCGCAACCTCGAACCGCGAGTTCACGGGCGGAACGGTCGTGGAGGCGGGCGTGCTCAAGCCTGCTCTCATAGGCCAGAAGTTCCCGCTCGGCACGGTGAACCTGCTCAAGAACGGAAGCTTCGACGACGGCACGGCCTTGTACAACAACAGCGGTGACTGGTCGTACGCCAACGGAGGGAACGGATTCTCGCTGCCGCACTGGTCGGGCTCGAACACCGGGCGCTACGGCCTTTCCAAATCGAGCGGCACATGGGTGGCAAAAGAACGCAACGGGACCATTGCCAAGTACGCGCTCTATCTGCAGACCAACAACAGCACAGTGGATGTTTCGCAGGACGTCGCGGTCAAGACGCCCGGCACCTACTACTACTACTTCCAGTACGCCGGGCGGCCTGGATACATCGGCGCAACCACCGAGCTGCGCCTGATCCACAACGGCGTGTCGAAGACGCTCGCCACCGTCACCACCACGGCCGACACATACTCCGTGTGCGAGGGAACCGTGGAGATAGAAGCTGCCGGCACGTACACCCTGCAGTTCTACCAGCCTTCCACGTCCAGCGACAAGGCCAACACCATCGACAACGTGGTCTTCGCGTGCTGCGACACGGGCATGACGAGCGGCGCGGTAGTGGTGAACGAAGGGGCGACGTTCGAGGTGAACGGCAAGTACGATTTCTGGTACAACGCCTTTGTCCTCAACGGTGGCACGTTCCAGAACGCCTCTGGTGCCGACTTAGGCAGCGGCACCGCCCAGATGAAGTACATGGCCCTCACGGCAGACTCCACGCTCAACCTGCAGAACAGCTATGGTTTCATCGGCAACGGGTATTCGCGCACATTCCTCGATTTGGGCGGGAATGCCCTCACGGTGAACCTCAACGTCTCTGGCAAGCTGTTCTACCTCTACAACACGGAAGTGCGCAACGGACTGGTGGATGTGATATCCGGCGGATGGCTTGAGACCGGCAATGCGGGAATCACGGCAAAGGACGCTACAATCAAGTGCGCGGCGGCCGTCCGCGCGAACGGCCCCGTGGAAGTGGGCGACTACACGGCGTACAGGTCCACCTCCATCCACAACGAGGGAACCCAGGCGTTCAAGGTGTACGGCATGTTCACGCCGACAACGGACATCTTCTACGGCTGCCAGATGCAGAACGGCTCCACGATCAACCTCGCAGGCCGCAGCGGCGCATGGCACACAACGATGCCCGTTGCCGACAGCACGGAAAACAACACGAAGAATTCGTCCAGGACGGTCACGTTCGCCGACGATGCCGAGGTGACCGTGAACCTCTACGGGCGCGCAGACCTCTTCGCCCTTACGCGCTCGGCGAATCCGTTCGTGGTGACGTGGGACGAGGAGCCGGCCAACCTCGCTGGCCTTAAGTTCGTTACGGACGCCAAGTCGAAGAAGATGGGCCTCAGGCTCGTGCCCGACACGAAGATGGTGCCCGGAGAAGAGGGACAGGTCGAGAAGAAGGGCCTCAGGCTCGTCTATCTCGGAGGCTCGGTGTTCCTCCTTCGCTAGCGCCGGATTGTCCGCTGGCGGCATGGCAGATTGACCGACGCGCCATTGTTGGACAAAAGACAGAAGACAGAGGACAAAGGATGGGGCTGGATGATGCTTCGCGCACTTCAGCCCCATCCTCGTCTTTTGGACCACCCAGCTTTCAACTCAGCGGTGGAAATTTGATGAAATCTGGTGAGAATATAGTTGCCTTTGTCACGAAAGTGTGACATAATAACAACGTGTTTTTCTGTTTGTCGCTTAGAATGGTCTCTGCTTTTATGGCGGATGCAGCATTTATGGGTGGCGAAGAGGAGGATTGTTGGATGAATTTCAAAATAACTAAATAAGGAGTTCATTGATGAAGGCAAGAGGCGGAAATGTTTTGTTCGGTTCAATCGCGGCGACGTTGACGGCGTTGGCGACGGCCCTTACGGCGTCCGCGGCTGCACCCGAGCTGGCGCACCGTTGGAGCTTCAACGGGACATACGAAGATTCGGTGGGCGGAACTACCGCCGAACTGATCGGCACCGCCGTTGACTTCAACGAGTCGAACACGGCCGTCGTGCTGAGCGGCGATGGCAACGGCAAGGGTTCGCTCAACCTCGGCACGGGGATGTTGCCAACCGACGTTCCGGAAGTTACTCTGGAGATATGGGCGACGCAGACAACTGTGAAGAACTGGGCGCGCATCTTCGACTATGGCCCTGACAACCAGAACTACTTCACCATGACGTGGTGCCAGGGCACGGACGGAGGCAACGATCGCGTAGAGATAAAGAAGGCCAACGGCGCAGTGCTTGTGTACAACCACACAATGGCCACATACGACCTGGGAACGCAATGCCACATCTCTGTGACGTTCTCGGCCAATGCGGACGGCACCACAAATGTCCGCTGGGCGAGGCGCAATACGGAGACGGGAGCCGTGGAGAGCCTATGCTACGGATGGGTGGTGAATTGGAATCTGGGCAATCTGGCGTCCGGCAAGTTCTACCTCGGCCATTCGCAGTACACGGCGGATCTGGACGCCAACGCCGCCTACGACGAAGTGCGCGTGTGGAGGGGGCTCCTCACCGATGCGCAGTTGACCGCCAGCGCGCTGGCAGGTCCTGACGCGACCCTCGAGGGCTCCATGCCGGGCAGGGCGCGGTGGACTGGCGCGGTGGACGACGACGCGACGAACGCCGGCAACTGGGATCCCGCGCTGCCTGACGAGAACACGCTCGCCGTCTTCTCCGGCGACTTCGCGGCGCAGATTCCCTCGGACTCGTCCTTCACGTGCGCCGGCGTCGTCTTCGAGAACGCGCGCCTTTCCGCCGACTGCGACTGGCGCGGACTTTCCGCGAACATCGAGGGCGGCACCCTCGATCTCGACGGCCGCAAGTTCTACCTCTCGCAGCTTGGCGGCAATGGCACGATCACCGACGGCGTAATCCCTTCGGCCTACCAGCCCGTTGAGTACATCGCCTCGAGCGGCGCGCAGTGGCTCAACACTGGCTTCACGCCAGCCTGCTCCGACCGTATCGAGATGAAGCTGAACTTCGAGAACAAGGACGGCACTCAGTGCCTCTGGTGCTCGCGCGGCACCTCCACCTCGGCGGCCACGTTCACGGCCTTCATGATCAACGGCGACAAGCTTCGCTTCGACCGCAACACGAACACGGCGGGCGGCAACGTGCTCTCGCCCACGGCCGGCGCGACGCACACCGTGGTGGCGGATGGCAGCACGCTTGCATGCACGCTTGACGGCGCGAACGCCGGAACGATGGCGGGTAGGGGCGGCTTCGTGCCCGGAAGCCCGATCGTCCTCTTCGCCTCCCATACGGCCGGCGCCAACCTCACCGCTTCCACCGCGATGGGCAACTGGGCGAGCTACCGCTTCTACAATCTCAAGGTTTACGGCTGGGACGGCGGCCTCAAGTGCGACTTCGTGCCGGTGAAGCGCATCGCAGACGGCGAGCTGGGCGTCTATGACCGCATCGGCGGCACGTTCGCGGCCAACATGACCGACACTCCCTTCACCGCCGGCGCAGACGCGGCTGGCGAAGCGGATGCCGAGGGCGGCGAGCTGCATGTCGAAATAGCGGACGGCGCATCGTCGGTGGACGGCGGCGTTCGCATCTCCGGCGCCGTCAAGTTGTTCAAGGAGGGCCCCGGATCTTTGACGGTAAGGCCACCTCTCTCCAACACCGGCGTAGGCAAGTTCGTTTCCGGCACGATCGACATCGGCAGCGGCAGGTTTGTGGTCGATGGCCTTGGTGGTTCTGGCACCATTACCTCATCTCTTTCCAAGAACCTGATAGCCAACTCGGGGTTCGAGGACAACGGGGTGGCCAGCGGCGCGCGCATCGCCAAGACTCCTGCAGGGTGGAATTTCAGCGGAACGATCTACCTCCAAAAGAACAGCAAAGACTTCGGAGACTCTCAAAGAAACGGCTCCACGTGGTGCTTCGTGAACTCCGGATCCAGCGTAAACCAGAACTTCAAGGTGGAGCATGAGACCGTCTACACGGTCTCTATACAGGTTGCCACCAAAAACAATACGAAGTCGCAGTGGAAGAGCAACGGCAACGTCCAGGTGGACGGCGTCACGGTGATATCCTGGAGCGGACAGAACAACCTTACGGCCACAAGGACGGGTACTATAACCCTAAAGCCGGGAATCCACAACATAAGGCTGGCATGCACCAGCAATTCCGGCGCGCAGTTCGACAACATCTCCGTCATTGGCAGAGAAGGCGGGAGCGTTCTCGAAGTCAACGTGCCGGAAGGCGAGACTAGCGAGAACAACAACGTCGCGATTACCGGCGCGAGGCTTCAGATGCACAAGACAGGCAAGGGCGCGCTTGTGATGAACAGGGAGAACACGGGCTTCGGCGTCGGCGGTCGCTACTCTGGCAGCGTCAGCATGGTCGTCAAGGACGGCACGGTCAAGAAGAGCACTGTTGAGGGCAGGGGGTCCTGTGGCGCCCAGTACTCCACAATCAAGGTGGAGAACGGCGGACAGTTTGATCTCGCCGGGCGCACGTACTGGGACTACGACTACATCATCGAGGGCAGCGGTCCAGACGGAAGCGGCGCGCTCGTCAACAACACGACGGTGTCCAGCCCGTGGGCGACGAGCAGCAAAAGGGGGTATCTGCAGCGCATTGCGCTTTCCGGCAACGCCACGATCGGCGGCACACAGCCCTGGGCGCTTCTCTTCTGGAACTACGGCGCGGAGTCCATCACGCTGAACGGACACACCCTCACGATCGCTGGCACCACGGTTTACAGCGGCAACAACTACTTCAATGGCAGCGGACGCGTCGTGGTCGCCGACGGCGCGGCGTACGAGGCCGTGAACAATTCGCCGACGGCCTCCGACTGCGACGTCGAGGTAAACGGCACGCTGGCGGTCCACGACCGGTCGTTGACGCCGATGAAGTCGCTCAAGTTCGGCGCGGACGGCAAGTTCAACAATCCGTGGGATTCTGACCCGCTGTTCGTGGTGTACGAGGAGTACGCGCCGCCAACCATGCTGTCTGGCAAGGCGCAGAACGTGCAGCTCGGCGCGGATGGCCACCTAAAGACCACGCTTGGCCTCTCGCACTTCTCCGACGTGTTCGACAGCTCCAGCACCACCTTCTTCGCCGGCTCGGATGTTACCGTGGATCTTGGCGAGCGTACGTTTGAGGCCGATACGAAGCTGGCCTCTTGGGAGAAGGTGCCTGACGCCACGTTCACCGCGGCGGGCGTCGCGGCAGAGGCAAAGGAAATCGCGCTCGCCGTTCGTGCGGACGGCCTGTGGGCGGTGTGCCTGTTCCCGGACCGTCCGGCGACGGCGAAGTGGACCGGCGATGGCGACGGCGTCAGCCTGCTCGACCCCGCGAACTGGAACTGCTGGAACGCAAGCGGCACGCAGCTGGATGGCGTTACGCCTGGCGACTACACGACGGTTATCATCGCCGACGGCACGACCACGCTAAACGTGCCGGAGGGCGTGACGCCGCCGTGGGGGCGGGTACAGTTCGGCGACGGCGAGCCAAAGGCGACCCAGTGGGGACGCATCTTCTACGGTGCCGACCGCTCGGCTGTCAGCGGCACTGCATGGTACATGAACACGCCGCTCCGCGACTACGTCGCCATGGGCACGGGCGACATCGCGAATCTTGTGAACGCCGCTTGGCAGACCTCGTGGCTCGACTGGGCGCATCTGCGCTTCGACGGGTGGTTCAAGGTGACGCCCGCGCAGGCAGGTGCCTGGCACATCCGCCAGAAGTTCGACGACTACTTCGCATTCGCGATAGACGGCGAGTGGGTGCTCGTCAACCCCACGCACACGGTGGAGGCGGCGAGCGACTGCGAGGTGGCGGAGGGCTGGCACCGTTTCACGATCATCTGCGGCGACACCGCCGGCGGCCAGGGGCCGATCTTGCCCTTGAACGGGGTGAACGTGCCAATGGCTATTTCCATCGAAGGCGGCGAGGAGGTCGCGTTTGCGGCGGACTCCTTCCAGCTGGGCAGCGGCAGCACCGTCGTCAAGCTCGGCTGCGACTGCGACTGGCGCTCTCTGGGGAAGATCGTGCTTGAGAGCGGCGCGGCGATCGACCTCAACGGACACGTCCTCAAGATCAAGAAGATATTCTGCGACGACTACATTGGCGCGCGCGTGATCAACACGGCAGCCACTACCGGCGAGCTTCAGGTCGAGGTCGATGCCGGTGAGACGTTCACGCTTGACGGCATCACGGTCAAGGGCGACGTGAGAGTTGTCAAGAAGGGCGCGGGCACGCTCATTCCCGCGACCGTGGAGAGCCGCTTCTCGGGCGGACTCGTCGTGGACGAGGGAACGGTCAGGTGCAATCTCTCCGGGCCCAAGTATGCGATCGGCAGCATGAACCTTCTCCAGAACTGGAACTTCGACGAGGGCTCCGTCGGCAACAACAGCGGGGACTGGTCGTATGCGAACGGCGGGAACGGTTTCTCCCTTCCCGGCTGGACAAGCTCGAACACCGGCAGGATTGGCCTTTCCAAGGCAAGCGGGACATGGGTGGCCAAAGGACGTGACGTCGGGAAGTATGCGCTTTATCTGCAGTCGAACAAAAACTCGGCCGACGTCTCGCAGGATGTCGTCGTGACGGCGCCGGGCACGTACTACTATCGGTTCATCTATGCCGCCCGTCCCAAGTTCGCGGGCGCCACAACGGAGCTGCGCCTCACCCACGGCGGCACGTCGCAGACGCTGGCCTCGGTCACCACGACGGCCGATACGTACTCGACATGCGAGGGAACGGTTGAAATCGCCGAGGCCGGCGACTATACGCTGCAGTTCTTCCAGCTCTTGTCGCAGACCGACAAGGCCAACACCATCGACGAGGTTGTGTTCGCCCGCCTCGACGCGAACGCGACGAGCGGCGCCGTCAAGGTGAACGAAGGCGCGACGCTGGAGATGAACGGCAAGTACGACTTCTTCCAGAACATCTTCATCCTGAACGGCGGCACGCTCCAGAACGCCACCGGCACGGACGCCAGCAGCGGCACCGCGCAGATGAAGTACATGTTCGTGACGACGAACTCCACGCTCAACATCCAGAACAGCTACGGCTTCGTCGGCAACGGCTACACGCGTTCCATCCTGGACCTCGGCGGCTACACGCTGACGGTGAACCTCAACGCTGGCGGTAAGCTCTTCTACCTCTACAACACCGAGGTGAGGAATGGCGTGCTGGACGTGATCGACGGCGGGTGGCTCGAGACAGGAAACGCCGGCGTGACCGCCACGAACGCCACGATCAAGTGCAGGGCGGCGATGCGCGCGAATGGCGCGGTCGACGTGCGCGACTATGTGGCGTACAGGGCTTCCTCCAAGCACAACGAGGGCACGGCGGCGTTCAAGGTGTACGGCACGTTCACCCCCGCGACGGACATTTTCTACGGCTGCCAGATGCAGAACGGCTCCACCGTGGATCTCTCGGGCCGCACGACCGCGTGGCACACCACCACTGCTGCCGACGGCGCTGCAAAAGGTTCCACCACGGTGACGTTCGCCGACAACGCCACCATCACGGTGAACCTCTACGGGCGCGAAGGCCTCTTCGCCCTGGCGCGCTCGGCGGATCCGTTCGTGGTGACGTGGAATCAGGAACCTGAGAATCTCGCAACCCTCAAGTTCGTGCCTGACGCCAAGTCGAAGAAGATGGGCTTCAAGCTCGTCCCCGACACGAAGATGGTTCCCGGCGAAGAGGGCCAGGTCGAAAAGAAGGGCCTCAGGCTTGTCTATCTCGGAGGCTCGGTGCTCTTCATCCGCTAACGAGAGTTCGAAGTTTGAAGTTTGGCTAGAGGACAAAGGATGGGGCTGGATGATGCTTCGCGCACTTCAGCCCCATCCTCGTCTTTTGTCCTCGAAACCTCGAAACCTCGAAACTTCGCAACCCCGAAACCCCGTCTAAAATGTGCTATAATATTCTGCAGTTGGTTCAACAAGGAGCTGAGAATGCGAAAGCTGAAGATGGCAATGGTCGGTGGTGGCATAGGCGCTTTCATCGGCAAGATTCACCGCGAAGCCGTGAGGATGGACGGCGGCGTGGAGGTGGTGGCGGGAATGTTCAACCGCGATCCCTTGCAGAATGCCGAGATCGGCGAGCGCATCGGCGTTGCGCCTGAGCGTCTCTACCCGACGTGGCAGGCGCTTGTGGAGGGCGAGGCGGCGCGGGCCGACCGTGCCGACTTCATCGCCGTCTGCACGCCGAATCATCTCCACTACGCCATCGCGAAGGCTGCGCTAGAAGCTGGCTTCCACGTTATGTGCGAGAAGCCGATGACGCTCACGGTGGAGGAGGCGAATGAGATCGCCGCTCTCGTGAAGCGCACGAAGCGCGTGTTCGGTCTAATGCACACGTACACGGGCTATCCGATGGTGAAGCTCGCGCGCGATCTGGTGCGGCGCGGCGATCTGGGGAAGATCTGCAAAGTGACGGTGGAGTACTGCCAGGGGTCGTTCCGCAAGATGGACTTCTCGGTGCCGCTCGACAAGCGCAACAAGTGGAAGATGGATCCCAAGTGTTCCGGAAAGAGCTGCTGCATGGGCGACATCGGAATCCATGCCGCCAATCTGGTGGAGTTCGTGACGGGGCTCGAGATACGCCAGGTGCTGGCCGACCTGTCGTCCTTCGTAGCGCCGAAGGGTTTGGACGACGACGGAAACGTGCTGCTGCGCCTTGCCGGCGGGGCGAAGGGCGTATTGACTGCGTCGAAGATCGCGACCGGCGAGGAGAACGGGCTGAGGCTCAGGGTGTATGGCGACAAGAAGGGGCTCGTGTGGATGCAGGAGGATCCGAACGTCCTTCGGGTAAGGGCGCAGCGCGAGCCGGAGCAGACGTGGAAGCGGGCGAATCCGTACGTGGCGGAGGTGAGCGAGGCGTCGATGCGTGCGTCGCGTCCGCCTGCCGGCCATCCAGAGGGATACATCGAGGGCTTCGCGAACCACTACCTAAACTTCTGCGACGCGATACGCGCGGTGGACGCGGGGAAGCGTCCCACCCCGGCGATGCTCGACTTCCCGAACGCGCGCGACGGCGTTCGTGGACTGAAGTTCATCGACGCGGTGGTCGCGTCGTCGAAGGCGGGCGGCGTGTGGACCCGTCTGTGAGGTGCTGCGATGGAAGTGAAGATCGAGCCTTCGTGGCGCGAGGTGCTGCAGGGCGAGTTTGACAGTCCCTACTTCGCCGAGCTCGTGCGCTTCGTGCGCGCGGCGTATGCGCATGGCACGGTGTATCCGCCGGGGCGGCTCATATTCGAGGCTTTCAACCGCACGCCGCTCGACAAGGTGCGCGTGGTGGTGCTGGGCCAGGATCCCTACCACGAACCCGGTCAGGCGCAGGGGCTTGCGTTCTACGTGCCGCCGGGCGTGCGCACGCCGCCGTCGCTCTTCAACATCGCGAAGGAGCTCGCCTCAGAGTATCCCGAGTTGTCACCGCCGGGCACGCCGCTGCGCATACCGAATCTTCTGTCGTGGGCCGACCAGGGAGTGCTGCTTCTCAACGCCACGCTCACCGTGGAGGCGGGCCGCGCCGGAAGCCATCAGCGGCGCGGGTGGGAGCGGTTCACCGACGCGGCGGTGTCGATTCTCGCCGCGCGTCGCGAGCATCTTGTGTTCATGCTCTGGGGTTCGTACGCGCAGCAGAAGGGCGCGGTGATCGACCGCAGGCGCCACTGTGTTCTTGAGTCGCCTCATCCTTCGCCGCTTTCGGCCTCTCGCGGATTCTTCGGCTGCAATCACTTCCGCATGGCCAATGAATACCTCGTTGCACATGGCGCTGCGCCCATCGAGTGGTAGCGAAGAAACTCGGCCTCCCGCACTCCGCACTAGGCACTAGGCACTAGATTTGCTATAATAGCGCGCATGAGATTTTTTTGGGCAGTGATGATTGCGGCTGCATTTCAGGTGCGTCCGATGCCGCAGCAGGATGGTCCGCTCGAGCCGTCCATCCAGAACGAGGTCGACCATGCGGTCGATCGCGCCGAGGCGTGGCTTGCGCGTCAGACGAATCTTGTGTCGATGGCGCGCGTGGCCACAACCAACACAGTTGACGTGGCCCGTCTCTTCGCCACAAACGGACTCACCCGCGAGAAGATCGCGCTCAAGCTCATATCATCCCAGAAGGGCGAAGGCTGGTGGATTGTGTCCACTAACGCCGCGCCCACGCGCGCCGCCGTTGAAATGCTGAAAGGACTCTGATGCATCCTGATCTCATATCGCTTGGCTTCCTGCACATCAAGACATACGGTGCATTCATGGCGCTCGGCTTTCTCGCCGCCTGGCAGGTGCTTGCGTGGCTCTGCAGGCGCACCGGACGCAATCCCGAGCCGTGCACAAATCTCATCATGCTGATGATGATCAGCGGCGTCGTCGGCGCGCGCATCGCGTACGTCGTCGAGCACTGGTCGCAGGAGTTCGCCGGCCATCTCGACATGATCATTCGCGTGGACAAGGGCGGCCTCATGTTCTACGGCGGCTTGATCCTCGCCATTGTGGTGTTCCTCGTGTGGTGCCGGGTGAAGCGCGAGAAGATGTTGCAGATGGCTGATCTTTTCGCTGTGGTGATCCCGCTTGGCCACGCCTTCGGGCGTGTTGGATGCTTCTTCTACGGATGCTGCTTCGGACGTCTCTCTGACGCGGCGTGCGCCGTCTCATTCCCGCGCGGATCGCCTGTGTGGCATGAGCAGCTGAAAGCTGGTCTCATCGCCGCCGATGCGCGCGCGGCGCGGCCCGTGCTGCCCACGCAGCTTTTCGAAGCGGTTGCGGTGTTCATTCTTTTTGTGGCGCTTCTGGCATTGTATCGCCGCTTCTGGAAGGAGCGTCCAGGCTTTTTGACTGGCTGCTATATGGTGAGTTATGCGTGTATTCGTTACGGAATTGAAGTTTTGCGTGGCGACCCTCGTGCCAACGTGGGTGAGTTCACCATCAGTCAGGCGATTTCCCTTGGACTGATTCTTTTAGGTTCCGCATTTATCCTTGTTGCGTTTCGTCGCGGAAAATTGTAATATATATAAATCACAAGAGGAAGGAAGGCTTTGCAAATGAACCTTACATACCCTATCAAGAAGGCGGCTGTGATTGCAACCGCTTCGGTTTTCGCTGTCTGCTCGTATGCGCAGGATGACGCTGCGGACGAGAAGCCCGCCGAGGAAAATTCCGGCGCTGCCGTGGTGAAGGCGGCGGATAAATTCTTCTATCCGCTCATCCGCTGCCGCGAGGTACGCGGAACGGTGCAGGTGCTCAAGCCGCGCACCGCGGACTGGGTGGACGCCGAGGAAGGTCGCTATTATCCGCTTGGCTCCATCGTGCGCGTCACGGGCGATGGCAAAGTGCCTGCGCAGACCGTGTTCGAGTTCGGCGACAAGTCGTCGCTCGTCGCGGGCGATGGCGTGGAGTTCTCGACCAAGGAGATAAAGATCGGCGATCTCAAGCGCACGCTCGTTCTTCGCAAGGGACGCGTGGACCTCAAGCTGCCGCTCCAGCTCAAGGAGGGTTTCTTCAGCGTGGAGGCCCCCAACTTCAAATGCGAGAACCTTGCCGGCGAGAGCCGTTTCGACTATTCCTCCGCTGATGACGGCGACGAGGTTGTTGTGCGCTGCGTCACCGGTTCGATGGCGCTTTCCGGCAGTCACTTCAAGTTCCCGCGTCTCGTTGCGGCGAACCAGCTGCGCATCACCACGACGGGCAAGGGCCTCTTCTCGCTGATCAAGGGCGAGAGCGGCGACTGCAAGGCGCAGCTCGACCAGGGCCTTGTCGCGGAGCGCAACTTCGACACAGGCGATCTGGTGGAGAAGGCGAAGACGCTCGACTTCACGCTCTCGCCGCAGTGCGTGATCAAGATCTTCCGCGCGAAGTCAAAGGTAGGCGGACGTACGGTGGTGTCGATGATGACTTTCGGCTCCACGGGTGACATGAAGAACCGCATCGCGTTCGCGGAGGGGCGCTCCAATGTGAATTCCGGCGAACTCGTCGTCTCCACCAAGGTGGCAGAGGCCGACAAGGCCGCCAAGAGCAACAGTGCTGACGAGGAGACCGAGACGGTCGAGGTGAAGCCCGCCGAGGAGAAGAAGTCGGAGGCTCCAAAGAAGGAAGAGAAGAAGGAAGAAGACGATTTCATCTGATGCGGCAGAAAGGTCCCACTGCGGAACGCACGGGCCGCCTCAAGGAAAACACATAAAGGAAACAAGAAAGACAGGAAAGCAAAGTGGTCATTCATCATTTCAACCGCCTCATCAAGAACAAGTGGGTTTGGGGCGTATTCGCAGTTGCGATTTCGGTGTTCTTCGCGTTTGACTTCCTCTTTAGAGGCGACAGCGATGGCGGTAGATCATCGTCAGGGGCGGCAGGCAAGCTTGGCGGCAAGGACGTGCCTGGAACGTTCTTCAACCAGCTGGTGAACGACGTGCGCGGTTTTGGACGTGGCCGCGACAACACCACGCCCGCCGCCGAGGTGAACCGCAAGGCATGGCAGAACGCCGCCGCGCTCGCGGTGGCGAAGAGCGCCAACCTAGAGGCCACCGACGAGGATGTGCGCGCAGCCATCCGCCGCGAACGGGCCTTCCAGAACGAGGGTGGCGCGTTTGACAACGACCGCTACAAGATGCTGCTTGGCGAGGCCGGAATGTCGCCCGAGATGTTCGAGGATCAGCTCAAGCGCCGCATCACGCTCAACAAGCTCCAGCAGGTGGTGCTTGGCAGCGCCGCGTGGGCCAGCCCCGCGGAGCTCGAGACCGCGATCAACGACGTCACCGACAAGTTCACCGTGCGCGTCGCCGCGTTTACCGACAAGGACGCCAGCAAGGTCACGATCGACGACAAGGGCATTGAGGCCTACTACAAGGACAATACTAACTCCATTGCCCTCCCCGACTGCGTGACGGTGAAGTTCGCCCGCTTCGACGCCGCATCTTCCAACCGCCTCGCGCAGTTCACCATCGCCGCTGAGGAGGTGAGCAACCACTGGGACGTGGTGCAGGACGAGAGCCGCTTCAAGGTGACCACGAAGAAGGGCACCAACACCGTCACCGAGGTGATGTCTCTCGAGAAGGCATGGCCGATGGTGGAACGAGACCTCAAGCTCGCCGCCTCCCTCGAGGCATATCGCACGAACCTTCTCTTCCGCGTGTATCCTCAAGACGACAAGGCGCTTGATCCCAAGGTCGACCGCCTTGAGAAGATCGCCGCCGAGGAGAAGGTGAAGGTTGAGACCTCCAAGCCCTTCGCCCTCGACGGACGCGGCTTCGTGAAGGGCTTCATGGTGCGTGCAAATCAGATCGCTCCCGGCTGCGACGGATTCTCCGCCGCGGTGGCCGAGCTTGATCCCGACTCCGCCGATCTCAGGTATGGCGTTGTGGCCGGAAAGGACAGCGTGTACCTCGTCGAGCGCGTAAGCTTCATAAAGGCGCACGTGCCCACTTTCGCCGAGGCGAAGGAGCACATCCGCGCCGATGCTCTTGCCGACGCGAAGAAGAAGGCTTTCAAGGCGAACGTCGAGAAGACGCGCGCCCTAGTGGCGGCCGAGCTCGCCAAGGGCAAGCCGTTCGACGAGAAGATGTTCGCGGGCGCCACGGTCTCCACGCAGATCGTCTTCTCGGTGGCCACCACCCAGTACAACTCGTTCGCCGACTCCACGTACGTCTCGCGCGGCGCGATGAAGCTCGCCAAGGGCCAGCTCTCAGACTTCATCACAACCGCGAGCCCAACCCGCGGCCTTGTGGTGTACGTGGTAGACCGCACGCCAGGCGACGCGTCGCAGGTGCAGATGGTGCGCGCGCAGCTGCGCGACGAGCTCTCCCGCGGCGCCATGATGACGCTGCCTGCGGCATGGCAGGAGTGGAACCTGAACCGCATGGGATTCGAACCCGCCGACTTCGCGTCCGTCAAGGCCAGCGATGAAGCTGCCGGTTCTGAGGATTGATCCCTCGGCCAAGATGCCGAGCTACGCCCATCCCGGCGATGCCGGGATGGACGTTCATTCTGTCGAGACGCTCGTTCTGCCGCCCGGCGGGCGCGCGTGCGTGCATACGGGGCTTGCGTTTCAGCTGCCGCCCGATGCGGAGGCGCAGGTGCGTCCGCGCTCCGGCCT
>JAFUDL010000543.1 GCA_017459225.1 Kiritimatiellia bacterium | reverse complement strand
CCCGTCAGCATCAATCCTTCGCCCTCGAAGTGCAGGCACACGCTCCCCGGCGTATGGCCGGGCGTGGATAGCACCTTCGCCGAAAGCCCGCCGCATTCAAGCACCGCTCCCTCAATAAGATCGGCAACGAGCGTAGCCGGACGCTCCGTGCGCGTGTAGTGCGGCGGCCAGGCGTTGAGCGGCGAGAACGCCAGCACCTCGTCCGCCGGCGCTAGATGCACAGCAAGGCCCGGCCACTTCGCGACCAGATCCGGCACCGCGCCAATGTGGTCGAAGTGTCCGTGCGTAAGCGCCACAAGAGCTGGAACGAGTCCGCGTTTTTCGCAGAACGCCACCACCGCCTCTGCATCCGCGCCAGGATCCACGATCCACGCCTTAGCCGGATCATTCCAGAGGATTATGCAGTTGGCCTCTATAGGCCCAAGCGGCATCACTTCCTTTTCCATCATTCGCTCCTTACCTATAAGTTCTGGAAACAACAAAAACAACGTGTAAAAACAACTTCCTCTTTCTCGCCGCGAAACTTCGCGGCGTTCCTGAATCGGCGGGCATGTTGCCCGCCGTAAAAGAAGTTGTTTTTATCATTTGTCAATGTTGTTTCCATGCCACTATATACTCATTTACATTTCTGTACGCAGCGCGGGCAGCAGGCTTTCGAGTTTCACTGGACCAAACAGTCCCGACCTGCGCAGCGGATCGGTTGGCTTATGGGGATTGACCGTCGTGCGCGTGAGGCGCTTCTCGGCCGGAAGCGATGCATCGCCGATGAGCCTGTTCGCCCAAAGGTTTGCCACCTCGATCTCAAGCAGGTTCTCGCCATCCTTCCACGCGCCCTTCGGCACCGCAACGCGCCACGGCCAGCACCACACCGAGCCAAGGTCCTTCCCGTTCAGCTTCACCCGCGCAAGGTTCGCCACATCGCCAAGGCTGATGTGGGTAGGCACTTCCTTGCTCGTCACCGTCTTGCAGTACGTGGCAATGCCCGAGTAGTGCTGGATACCCCATTCAGGCCGCTTCGTCCAGTCTTCAAGCGTCTTGAACTCCACTTCACCCTTCGGTCCGCCCCACTTCGGATCGAACGAAACCTTCCACTGGTCGGGCAATTCAGCAATTACACTGTAAGAGCGGAAATTACTTTTCTTCGTCGGGAAGATGGAAGAGAACATTGACTTGAACATGCCTGTAGCCCCATGGGAAAATACGACGAATCCACTTTCGCTGGGTCCTAGCTCAAGTTCTACTTCAACAGTACCGTCGTGTGCATATCTCCACCTCGGCAGCTCTCTACGCTCGCCCGTAAGCGGATCCCACCATTCCACGGACTTTACACCATCCACCCTAAAATAATGAGCCGCTGTGACACGACAATAATCATCACGATGGCTTAAGAAGTAAATGTCCTTATCGTCAAGTCTGCGATGGATGTAACGTCCTCCAATGTAATCAGGAGAAATTCCTTCATTACGCAACAAGCCGACGATTAATTCGTACGGCGGATAAAGTTCGCTCCGTTGCGGGCGCAGACGCCACGGACTCATTGCGTAAGATCCGAATTCCTGCACTGACGCATCCTTCTCTCCCTGAAGCCCGCGGTTTCTTGTACACGTCCAAGAGGCATCCGTCTTGAAGGTGACGATACGACCGTCTGAGTACTCGATCGCGCAGGCAACAATAAGACCTGCCGGATTGGACGAGTCATCCCAGTTGTCCGCCAACACCTCTATCACGTTCTCGCCGGGCTTCAGCAGTTCGATCAAGTTAGCATACGAGCCAACATCGTGAAAATCAATCCCCTCGCCTACGAACTTGCCATTCAAGTACAGACGATATGCGTTGTCTGCGGCAATTCCAATCGATGCGTTTCTCACATTGCAGCAAAACTCGCCCTTGCGACATCTTTCTCGAAGATCCCTGCTATAGAACCGCACTGGCGACATCAATTCGTTTTTAATGTCTTCTGTTGAGGGCTTTTCGAGTATGAACGTTTTTTTGAACCAACGTGAACCCGGCGGCTGTTTCATCACGTCCTTTTCGCCGCTCGACCAAATCCACTTTGCATCGTTTTCAAGGACATCAAACGCCTTTGCCGTAGCCACGTTAAAGAAACGTGCACAAGGAACAAGGCTGTTTTCTAGACGCTTGGCCAGTGCGGCGACCTCATAGTCGCACTTTGGATAGCCGGAAAGACTAGGAGATTTCTTTGGCACGCACCCAACAATCTTCACCCCCGCCTCCGCACACTCAAGAATCTTCTTCATCAGCGCTGGCGTCATGGCATCGACACGCGGCAGCACAAGTATGCTGTATGTGGCGCCGCATTCAAAGTCGATCTTCTTGCCAACGAACTTGGCGCGCGACATGAACACCTCAGGCGAACATCCGTCGAAGGAGTAGCCCTTCCGATCCGGGAAGTCGCCTTCCATGAAAGCGTCCTTCGGCGGCTGGAACACCATCGGCGCTCCTTCGGGCAGGAGGTAGAGGATGTCCGCCACTGGACGCCCTTGCCTTAGCATCATCTGGCAGCGAGTGAGGTAGCGATGGTAGGAATCAACCATCGGCCACCACGTCTGGTTGCGGTGCCAGTTGACGCCGTAGTACCCGCACATCGTCATGCCGGGCTTGTCGGTCATGCTTGGCTGGTGCTGGTACGTGTGGAACTTGAAGCAGTTGATGCCGAAGGCGAGCGCCCAGTCGCCCTGCGCCTTCATCGAGCCGGGGTACTGCTTCCAGTACTCGGCGCTTGCCGTGAACGCCTCCGCACCCACGACGGGACGCCCCATCGTGTGCGCGATGGAGACCGACTCCACGCAGCTGTACTCCGCAGGACATCCCATGCCCTTCGACCAGAACTCGCACATCGGCACGTCCGCCACCGCGCCGGACGTGATGTCGCAGCACGGGTTCATGTCGTACGGTTCGCTCGACATCACGAGCCCCTTGCTGTGCGCATACTCCTTGATGGGGAGAAGCTGATTCTCGATCACGAGCTCCTGCGCTGTCTGCCGCCAGTCGAAGAGGAAGCGCTCGGTGATTTCCGTCGAACACACGATGCGTCCGTTGATCGCGGGGATGTACGGGAGCGGCGAATAGCCGCGCCGACGTTCGAACTCCTTGAAGAACTCAGCGGAGCCGTTCTGCGCGCTCATCTCCCAGCTGTCGAAGTGGATCGTGGTGAGGCCACGTCCGGGGCGGCGCGGGCCTGGGGCGGCGAGGATCTTGTCGGCATAGTCGTGCAGATGCCGCTCGATTGCGCCGCGATCGAACTTACTCGTCTCAAATCCAAGACCGGGCTTCGGCGCGGGACGCGTGGTCTGTCCGGTGAGGCGGCGGCCAACGCGCATGATCGTCCAGCGTCCCTCGGGCACGCGCCAGGTGAGACGTCCGGAGGCATCCATCTTCGCCGTGAGGTCCACCACCTTCGCGGGATCGACGCACTTCTCCGGCGGTACCACCTTGTGCGACGTCGGAAGGTATGGCTTCACGCCGGGCTGGGACGAAAACGGCGCGCGCTGGTAGATGGCCTTTTCGTCCGCGTCGGGAAGACGTTCCGCGCCTTCCGGCTCGGGAAACGCCAGCACGGCCACGTCACGGTAGTAGCTTTCCCAATCCTTCCTCATCTCGGCCGTTAGCGTGTGGACGCCGAAGAACGGCGCGCGCGGCGCGGGGATGGGCAGGATGGACGAGAATTCGCTCGGCCCGGTGACGGTGGTCTCGCTTGCGACGGTGTGCTGCATGGCGTCGTCGGGCTTTACTGACTTTCCGCCGGCGCCGCACCAACCGGGGCCTGTCCCCACGGCAACCTCGATTCCAAGGCGGTCCGCCTCGGCGATTGCGTAGCCGAAGAGCTCAAGCCACTTAGGGCTCAGAAACTCCACGGGACCGCGTCTGGGGCGTCCAGCGCCGATCTCGAGAATCAGCACGCCGCCGATACCCGCCTCCTTCATCGCGTCGAGGTCCGCCTTCATGCCTTCACGAGTGGTGTTGCCGTCCATAAAGTACCAGTATACCCACGGCCGCGCCGAGTCAGGCGGATTCGCAAACATCTCCTCAAGTGACGGCCCGGCCGTGACAACTGAAGCGACTATCGCGAAAACAACCAGTAACGCACTTGCACGCAATCCTTTGCCCAGAAAATTCATTCTTCTTCTTCCTTTCCTTAGACGCAATTATAGCAAATTTAAGTTCGCAACGCATAATACTTTCTGGAGCGTGAGCAATCACATCGGGCCTGAAACGCGCCTTCGCGGCCTTCGAAAGGCTCGCGCGCAGCATGGCGCCTAGGCCTTGACCTCGAAGCGATGGGCGTTCGGACGGATCTCGACGCGCGAAAGCCAGTCGGTCTTGCCGGTGCCGTTCGCAAACGTCATCTTCGCGGGATTCCAGTCGAAGCCCGTGTCGTGCACGTAGCTCATGTGGACTAGCTGGCAGAGCACGGAAGTCCAGGGCCCCACGTGGTGGTTGGAGATCGTGTCAGTGCGGGCCGTGACGCACTCCACGAAGTTCTGCACCTGGTTGCGCGAGGCGTAGAGATGCTTGCTGAAGTCCTTCACCTTGAAGCCGAGGCGCTCTTCGGCCAGCTTGATCGCGTGCATCGAGCTCATGCCGAATTCATTCGTCGCCGTGTCTATCTCCCTCTTGACGCCGTCGACGCGCTCGTCGTAGCGGCCGTTGTAGTAGGCGATCTTCTTGAGGCCGTCGAACGTGCCGCGGCTCAGACCTTCGCGCACCTTGCGGTCCGTGCCGAATCGGCCATCGCCCTCCCAGATTGCGAAGCGGCCGCGGTCAACGCAGATGACGCCGCGATCGCCGAAGAACACGGTTCCCCAGCGCGTGCCGCCAACATGCAGAAGCTCAAGTCCGTCGGCATAGACGAGGCGCGCCCCGTTCTGGCGGCGGAAGCCGCGGTCCCACGCCCCGTGGCGCCCCTCGGTGCTTGCGATCACCTTCACCGGCCCCGTGCCGTCCTTGCCCATGCCCCACTGCGTGATGTCCATGTGGTGGGCGCCCCAGTCGCCGCATCCTCCGCTGCCGAAGAAGTCGTCTTCGCGCCAGAAGCCAGGGAAGAAGTTGTGGACCCCGCGCGGTGCGAGCTCGTCGGAATACGGCACGTCGGGCGCAGGGCCGATCCACATCCTGAAATCGCAGTCGGGGTTCGGCGCGCCCTCGCTCTCCCACTTCTTGAAGTCCTTGTAGGGACGGCGCGGACACGCCGGGCCGCCGAACTGGTTCTCCACGTACTTGACCTTGCCTATCACGCCGTTCTGCACCATCTCGCAGGCCGCGCGGAACTCGTAGCCCGAACGCTGCATTGCGCCTGTCTGGAGGATGCGGCCGGTGCGCTCTGCCACCTCCACGATCACGCGCGCCTCGTCCACGCTGTAGGTGAGCGGCTTTTCGCAATAGACGTCCTTGCCGTGCTTCATCGCCTCCACCACCATGTAGGCGTGCCAATGGTCGGGCGTGGCTACGCACACCATGTCGATCGAGGGGTCTTGGATGATCTTGCGGAAGTCGCTCTCGGCCTTGCAGACGTCGGCAGGCACGCCGAGGTCCTTGTGGTCCCTGTAATACTCACGCACGCGCCTGAGCGCGTCTTCGCGGCGGATGCGGTCGCAGTCGCAAACGCGCGTGACTACGCACTTCTGGCCCAGGAACTGGTTTAGGAGGCCCCGCCCCTGAAGACCTATGCCGACCATCGCGACTGTAGGCAGTTCGTTGAGCACACGCTTGCGCGCAGGCGCAATCGCCGCGAAGAGACGCGGCGACGAAACGGCTGCCGCGCCTAGAAGACCTCTTTGAAGAAACTCTCTGCGGTTTGTCATGGACTCTTTCCTTTGGAATTTTTCTAAAAGTATAACACGGCGAACCGCCCCCCGTCAATTAGGCAGAATACTCCTGTGCGGCATAATCACATGCAAGGGCGAGTATCAGGCGATTCTGCACGGCTCCATATCAAACCGAGAAAGGAAAACATAAAACTAACACATCAGGCGTTCTCCTTTGCCGTCTTGACGTTGGCGGTGAGGAGCTTGATGAGCTCGGTGCAGTCGGCGTAGAGGGAGTCGAAGGCAGAGGACTGTTCGACAAGTTCACTGTCGCGGAGAAGTTCAAGCCAGTATTCGGTCTCTGCAGCTTCCTTAAGCGCAATCT
>JAFUDL010000542.1 GCA_017459225.1 Kiritimatiellia bacterium | reverse complement strand
GCTGCCTCTTTGCAGGATGGACTCAATCTGGCCCATGTAGTATCGTTTCCTTTTGCTCCGCCATGCTGTGGGGTCATGCGGTGTTCTTCTTTCCACATCCGTATTATGGCATTCTTTGGGACAACCCAACAGTGCGCATCCGCTGGCGACACACCAAGGAAGATGGCAAAATCGTAATTCTGATCCCGAATCTGCTCAAACAGGTATGTCCCATTCTTCCATAACGTGCTGAATTTTATCTCAACACGCTTGCCCTCGACAAGCCGGTCTGCCTCAGTGTCAGGAGAACGCGAAACGTTGAAGTCATGGAGCGCAAGCCAAGAAGAGACGATTTTCTCCCCTATCGCGCCTATCGACCGGCTTGGACGATACTTTATCCACTCGAAAGGCGAACCATTCCACATCTTGTTCTCGTCCCGATATTCGTGTTGGAGGGCTTGGCTTATACTCACAAGCTCACGATATTCCTTGCTTTTAGCATTCGCGCTCATAGTTCTACTCTCGTCAAAGAAGTTCGAGTTGTTGTGTATGCTGACATTCAGGAGAGCCACCATGCTCTTCGTGCCTACTCTTGATTTTCTGCTTGCCTTTTGGGGACTTCCGAGCGGAGCTCCCGGACGGTTTTATATCGCCACAATTCTCCCATTTGGCATCCTTGATGTCGGCAAAGCGTCGCTTCATCACTGCAATGGCCTCAGCATTATTGTCGACAAGAATGCACCTCCGTCCAAGCGCATGCGCGCTTTCTCCCAACGTACCAGACCCGGCGAAGAAGTCCATAAGCATGTCTCCAGGATTTGAATGTATCTTGACAATCCTATCAATGATTCCACGGGGCTTCTGCGTGGCATATCCTGTCTTCTCGTGGCTGTTCGGACTAACAATCGTATGCCACCATACATCTGTCGGCGTTTTGCCCCTTTTGGCTTTTTCCGGGCCAACCAGCTCTGGCGCCATATATGGTATACGATCCATATCGTCATAGTTAAATGTATACCGATTTGGATTTTTTGCATACCAAAGAATGTTGTCATGCTTGGCACTCCAACGCTTCTTTGAGCGCGCACCATAGTCATAGGCCCAGATTATCTCGTTCATGAAAGACTGGCGCCCGAATATCTTGTCAATCATGACCTTGCAGTAGTGAATCTCTCGATAGTCAAGATGGAAGAAGAGTGAGCCATCCTTCTTCAGGATTCGATATGCCTCGCATATCCGTGGCTCAAGAAAATCCGCAAGATCGTCAAACGAATCGTCATAGCCGTATGATTCTTCGTCTACGCGGACATCACCCTCTGTATGAAATCTTCGCCGAATCTGTCGCTTGCCTGTATTGAAAGGAGGATCAATGTAGATCAGATCCACGCTCTCGGTTGGCATGTCTTTCAGGAAGACAAGATTGTCTGACAAAACGACTCGAAGAGAAACATCCGCATCAACAGGTGCCATTGTATTTGTCGAAGCATGCGACCAAAAGGACATAAAAGCCACCGAGCAAGCAAATGCGGCAGCATTGGCCTTGAGCATACCTCTATATATTTCTGCGGCCACGCGACAACTTCACGAGATACCACGAACTAACGCCCTTCAGATTGCCGCCGAGACCGTCTCGCATACATGAAAAGGGGCGCACTTCCTTCTCATGTACTCCTGCAAGCCCTTCCACGAGCTAAACCGAATACATGAAATAGAAGATGCGCCCGATTGGACGCATCATCACTTACATGCCGTTCGGTTTTGAAATATTGTGGAAGTATTTGCAGGAACGACGTGTAGCGTTGATGCTACATTGATGAACGCCCGGCGGGTTTCCCGTTTTCCGGACTATGACCCCGCGCCGCGTCTGCCGCCTCGCAGGATGGGTGTATTATATCAAACCGCCCCTGCCAAAGGCAAGGGCGGACATGACACGCGCCGGGGGCGGGAAGCAGCTATCCCTCTTCGGGGCGGGCTTTGGCGTGCAGGGCCGTCGAAAGGACGGCCGCGAGAACCGCGACCGAGAACGCAACGAGGTAGGCGAACGTCCATGCGCGCGACCCGTCGGCGCGCGGCGCGAGAATCGCGTCGAATATGCCGTTCGAGACGAACACGCCAAGACCCGCCGTCAGCAGGTTGACGAGCCCCTGCGCCTGGTTGCGCAGTTCCTTGGGCGCGTTGTCGTCGATGTACATCTGGCTCCCGACGATCAGCAGTCCGAAGATCAGCCCGTGGATGAGTATGCCGCAGAAGTCGCCGGCGGCGAACCCAAGCCCCGACGACGCGGCAAACGCGGCGTTGCGAAAGGCAAGCGCGCAAAGACCGATCGTCAGGGCGGCCTTGTAGCCCCACTTCGAGACGATTCGCGGGACAAGCAGCATGAAGCCGATCTCGCCCACCTGCCCGAGGTTGAGCGTAATCGTCAGGAACTTGAAGCCCGACTCCTTCAGATAGGCCGCGCAGTAGACGTTGTACCACTGAAAAGGCACCATCGCGAGCAGAAGGAGCACGGCGAAGACGCAGAACTCCCGGCGGCGAAAGAGCACAAGCGCCCGCAGGCCGAGGGCGTCCACGACGGACATCGGCTCGCCCTTCGCGCTCGGCGGCGTCGGCGGCAGGACAAGCGCAAGAAGCGCGCCCACGACGGACGCGAACGACCCTGCGGCGAAGATCCACGGCGTCGAATCGAAGTCCTGGACGCCAAACCACTTCGCGCCGGCATAGGAGAAAACGCCCGACGCGACCCAGCCCAGCGTCCCGAAGACGCGGATGCGCGGGAACTTCTCGCGCGGGAGATGGGCCATGCCGACGGCGGCCGTAAGCGACCAGGTCGGCATGTAAAAGCACATCGCAAGCAGCAGCAGGACGAAAAGGACGGCCGGGCTTCTCACGAAGAACGCAACGGCGAGGATCGCCGCGCCCGCGAAGTTGCACAGCGCGAGGACGCGCTCGGCGTTCAGAAAGCGGTCGGCGAACATGCCGACCAGCGGCGACGCAAACGTCCCGAACCCCATGACGAGCCCGCACCAGAGAACCCAGGACGACCCGCCTTCAAGCGACTGGACATAGGGCAGGATCGGCACGAACCAGACCGGCAGCATCAGGAACTGCACGAACATCATCGCCGAGAGGAGGACGTACTTCCTGATCATCTCCCCTCCTTGTCGAGGCGGCGGTTGCGAAAGTACAGCGCGATGTCGACGAGCACGACGAAGAAGAGGGCGACGTACATCCAGATGACCCAGTTCAGGTCGTTGAGAATCTTGTGGACGATGCCGAAGACATAGCCGAGCTCGATCAGCAGCATGAACATGATGCTCTTGCCCTTCGCACTCTTCGAGCGCAGCGACTTGGCGATCGAGAACGGCCAGGAGAAGCCGAAGCAGAACAGCATCAGGAACTCAAAGACGCCCATTGACGTTCTCCCCGCCGCCTCACGCCTTCACCTTCGGCAGCTTCGCGAAGCTGCGCGCGAGGTCGTCGTCCGTCGGCTCGTAGTCGCTCATCGTGCCGTCGTTGAACGCCTCGTATGCCTTCATGTCGAAGTAGCCCGTTCCCGTGAGCCCGAAGAGGATCGTCTCTTCCCTGCCCTCGGCCCTGCACCTGAGCGCCTCGTCGATCGCCGCGCGTATCGCGTGGCTCGACTCGGGCGCGGGGAGGATCCCCTCCGTGCGCGCGAACTGCTGGGCGGCGGCGAAGACGTCGGTCTGCTTCACGCTCACGGCCTCCATGAGGCCCTGGTCGTAGAGCTCCGAGATCGTCGAACTCATGCCGTGGAAGCGAAGCCCGCCCGCGTGGCTCGGCGAGGGGATGAAGTCCGCGCCGAGGGTGTACATCTTCGCCAGCGGGCAGATGCGCCCCGTGTCGCAGTAGTCATAGGCGTATCTGCCGCGCGTGAGCGAGGGGCAGCTCGCGGGCTCGACGGCGACGACGCGGTAGTCGGCCTCGCCGCGCAGCTTCTCGCCCATGAACGGCGCGACGAGTCCGCCGAGGTTCGACCCGCCGCCCGCGCAGCCGATGATCACGTCTGGCTTCACGCCGAGCTTTCTGAACGCCGCGCGCGCCTCAAGGCCGATGATCGACTGGTGGAGAAGCACCTGGTTCAGGACCGAGCCGAGGACATAGCGGTAGCCGGGGGTCTTCACGGCCGCCTCGACCGCTTCGGAGATCGCGCAGCCGAGCGACCCGGTCGTGCCGGGATGCTCGGCGTTGATGAGGCGGCCGACGTCCGTCTCCATCGACGGCGACGGCGTGACGCTCGCGCCGTAGGTGCGCATCACCTCGCGGCGAAACGGCTTCTGCTCATAGGAGCATTTCACCATGAATACGCGGCAGTCGAGCCCGAAGAACGCCGACGCCATCGAAAGCGCCGTGCCCCACTGCCCCGCGCCCGTCTCGGTCGTGACGCCCTTCAGCCCCTGCGCCTTCGCATAATAGGCCTGCGCGACGGCGGAATTGAGCTTGTGCGAGCCAGAGGTGTTGTTGCCCTCGAACTTGTAGTAGATCTTCGCGGGCGTGCCGAGCGCGCGCTCGAGGAAGTAGGCGCGGATGAGCGGCGAGGGGCGGAACATCCGGTAGAATTTCTGCACCTCCTCCGGAATCGGGACGAAGGGCGTCGTGTCGTCCAGCTCCTGCTTCACCAGCTCCGTGCAGAACACGTGCTCCAGCTCCTCCGCGGTCACGGGCTGCAGCGTGCCCGGGTTCAGCAGCGGCGCGGG
>JAFUDL010000541.1 GCA_017459225.1 Kiritimatiellia bacterium | reverse complement strand
CGTGCGGTCGCATTTGCCTGGCCTCGCTGCGGATTGGCACAAGAATGCCGATTTTTGGTATAATGTTTGCCGATGAAAATGACAAACATCAAAACCGTTTTGATGGTGGCGGCCATGGCCGCGGGTGCGGCGTTCGGCGCCTCGCCGCTTCATATCTCCTTGCGCGGGAAAGAGCCGGCATATACAATCGTGGTGCCTGAGAAGGCAAGTCCCGTTGAAACGTACGCTGCAGAGGAGCTGCAGGGCTTTCTCGAGAAGGTGGCGGGCGTCAAGCTGCCCGTGGCAACCGACGCGGCGCCGCTTCCGCCGAAGGCGATTCTCGTGGGCGAGACGAAGCATTCGCTTGCTCTGCTGAACGGTGGCCGTGACGGAGCACGGCCCTCCCGTTACGGCGGTTTCGATCCCAAGGCGCTCGGCGAGGATGGCTTCCGTCTCGCTTCCCGCGCGCCGCATCTCGTGGCATACGGTTCGGCAAAACGCGGCGCGCTGTACGCGGCATACGAGATTCTCGAGACATACGCCGGATGCAGATGGTACGCCTCGTGGCACAGCGTGATTCCGAAGAAGGACCGCGTGGCGCTGCCCGGCGATCTCGACGACGTGCAGATACCGGCCTTCGCCATGCGCGAGCCGTTTTGGTGGGACGTGCTGCAGAACGGCGACTTCGCCGCGCGCCTTCGTGTGAACAGCCGCGCCTGGCGGCAGAACGAGGCGAAGTACGGCGGAAACTCGTTTCGCTTCGGCGGCGGCCTAGGCAGCTGCCACACGTTCAACGCTCTTCTGCCGCCCGACAAGTACTTCGAGTCGCATCCAGAGTACTTCAGCATGGTGAAGGGAAAGCGACTCAACGGACGCACCCAGCTTTGCCTGACGAACCCCGACGTGCTTCGCATCGTGACCTCGAACGTCCTCGAGCGCATCCGCAAAGACCCCGGCGCGAAGTTCTACGGCGTGAGCCAGAACGACTGGTACAACTACTGCGAATGTCCGTCTTGCGCGGCGGTGGACGCCGAGGAGGAGAGCCACGCGGGCACGATGATACGCTTCGTGAACGCTGTCGCCGAGGCCGTGGAGAAGGAGTTCCCCGACGTGATAATCGAGACGCTCGCCTACCAGTACACGCGCAAGCCGCCGAAGAAGACGCGCCTCAGGCACAACGTGGTGCCGTGCCTCTGCACGATCGAGTGCGACTTCGCGCAGTCGATCGACAAGAGTCCGTTCCGGCAGAACATCTCCTTCCGTGACGACATACGCCGCTGGGCGGCGCAGACGGATCAGCTCTATGTGTGGGACTACACCACCGACTTCGCCAACTACACCATGCCTTTCCCCAACGTTTACGCGCTGCAGGGCAACTTGAAGTTCTTCCCCGACAACAACGTGAAGGAGCTTTTCGAGCAGGGCGCCTACCAGGGCCGCCACGGCGACTTCGCCGAGCTGAAGGCCTGGCTGCTCGCCAAGTGGATGTGGAATCCTGAACTTCCGATGAAGCAGCTTCTCGACGATTTCTTCGCTGGCTACTACGGCAAGGCCGCGCCGTTTGTTCGCGACTACTTCGAGACCATACACAAGATGCAGATCGCCCGCTCGTCCTCGCCGGAGAGGCCGCTCAGGATATTTGACTCCGTGGCGAATTCGGTTCTCACCGACGCTTTCCTCGACTCGGCGGCTAGCTGCTGGCAGCAGGCCATAGACGCCGTGAAGGACGACCCCGCCACCTCGTACAACGTGCGCATGGCGGCGTTCTCGTTCGACTATCTGCGCCTGGAGCGCATGCGCGGCAAGGTCGGGAAGGTGCTGATACTTGCGCGGAAATCCTTGGCAAACGACGAATTGGCCAAGGCGCAGGCGCTTGCGAAGTCGCTGCTCGCGCGCATGGACGAGGCGAAGGACATCCGCCTCGCCGAAGGCCACGACCGTCACAACCGCATCCGCGAGGAGTGGCGCGAGCTTGTGGCGCGCAAGCCGTTTGACGTAAAGGCGGAATCGTCCGGCGAAGTTGAGGAACGCGACATATCCATTGCCAGAAGGGGAACGTGGGGCGACTACGTGGACGATCCGAAGGCTTTGGACGGCAAGGCGCTTAAGCTCTTCAACACGCACTTCGAGTGGTGTTCCTCGCTGGCCATGCGCAAGGTGGAGTTCGAGCCGGGCACGAAATACCAGGTGCGCGCGCGCATTCGCGTGGAGAAGCTGCGCGACGGCGGAGAGGCGTTCTGGGCTGGCGTGTACGACCCTGTCGAGAAGAAGGGCCTTGGCGGCATCCAGCCGCGCACCGACGCGGTGAAGGACGCTGAATACGCCTGGTACGACGTCTGCACCTGGACGCCGCGCGAGGACGGCAAGGAGTACTTCTGGATTGGTCCCGGCCGCTTCGGCAAAGACGGCAAAAGCAGCATCAAGGCCGTCTATCTTGACAAAATCGAACTTTCTCCTGCCAGATAGCCCCAGTCTCATCCCCGTTCCCCTGCCAACTATTCACTATTCACTATTCGTTATTAATTTCTCAATTTTCCCCATTGTCCAAACAACGCAGATTTAGTATAATACG
>JAFUDL010000540.1 GCA_017459225.1 Kiritimatiellia bacterium | reverse complement strand
GCCTGCCCACGCGCGGGCGCGACAAGAACAACGTCGACCGTGAGCTCGGCGCGAAGCTCGTCGACTTCGCCTATCGCCACGGCCTCAACTACTTCGACACAGGCTGGAACTACCACGAGGGCAACGGCGAGCGCTTCTGGGGCGCCACTCTCTCGAAGTATCCGCGCGAGTCGTTCTTCCTCTCCGACAAGATGTGCACCTGGCGCCTCAAGAAGGAGACGGACGGCCCAGAGATGTTCGCCGAGCAGATGAAGCGCTGCGCCGTAGAATACTTCGACTTCTACCTCTGCCACTCCGTTGGCTCGTACGGCACGTTCCAGCACTCCTACATCAAGCTCGGCACACTCGACTTCATGCGCGAGCAGAAGCGCCTCGGCCGGATCAGGCACCTGGGCATGTCGTACCATGGGCAGTCCAAGGACCTTCCGCGGATACTCGACGAATACCCCGAATGCGAGATGTGCATCCTCCTCGTGAACGCCTACGAGGGACGGCGCAACCCCGACAACCTGAAGATGCGCGAGATACTGCGCGAACGCAAGGTCGCGATCGTGGTGATGGAGCCCCTCGCGGGCGGACGGCTCTCGACGATGCACGGCCGCGCGAGAGAGCTGCTGAAGGAGGCCGCGCCGGACGACACTCCCGCCAAGTGGGGCTACCGCTACGCGGCTTCGCAGCCGGGCGTGATGAGCGTTCTCACCGGCATGGGGCACTTCGCGTACGTGCGCGAAAACGTGAGGACGCTCTCCACCAGGGAGTTCAAGCCGTTCTCCGCGGAAGAGGCCGCCGTCTACGAGAAGGCCGTGGCCGCGTTCATGGAGGTGCCGACCATCGCCTGCACAGGATGCAGATACTGCACGCCTTGTCCGTACGGCGTGCCGATTCCGGACCTCTTCGCGTGGTACAACAAGATCGCGCTCACTGGCCTGCCGCCGGAGGGAGACGCGCCGGACGCGCAGCGAAAGCGCAGGGACGTTCTCGTTTCTTATTTCAACACGTTCTCCGAAGGGCACAGGGCGCACAACTGCATTGGTTGCCGTAAATGTTCGGCTGCGTGTCCGCAGTGGACGCTGCGCATCCCCGAAGAGCTCACAAAGCTTGCGGCGTTCGTGGGCAAGACGCGCGACGCGTATCTTGCCGCCGGCGGCCGTCTGCGCGGAAAGGGTCCACTGCCATGCTGAAGACGCTACGCATAGTCTGCGCGGTCGCGCTGTTCACGGCGTTCAACCTGTTCTTCCTCGGCTTCGCCGATTTCCCGGGCGCGCTCGCTCGGGTGCAGCTGGTGCCTGCGCTGATCGCGCTCAACGTCGGCGCGCTTGTGCTGTGGGGCGTGGTGACTGCTATCTTCGGCAGGCTCTACTGCGCGTGCGTGTGCCCGCTTGGAGTGCTGCAGGACGCGGCGCTGTGGGTGCGGCGCCGGTTTGCGAAGGCGTCGTTCTCTGCGCGTCCGGCGCGATGGTGCCTGCGCGGCGCGTTCCTTGCGGCGGGCGCCGTTTTGTTCCTGATCGGCGGCGCCTCGCTTGTGGGGTTCCTTGATCCGTACGCGACGTATGGGAGGTTCGCGGCGTCGGTGCTGGAGCCTGCGGCGACGTGGCTCGCGAATATGGCTGGAGATGCCATGGCGGCGCAGGGGAACGACTGCATGCTGCGCCAGGAGATGGCGCTGAGGGGGGCGTGCGCGCTGGCGTTCTCGATCGCGGCGGGTCTTGCGGTGATCGTGTGCGCGATGTGGAAGGGAAGGCTTGTGTGCAACACGGTGTGCCCGGTTGGCGCGGTTCTTGGAGCGTGCGCGATGCGTCCGGTCGTGCAGGTGCGCATTGATGCGGATTCGTGCGTGAAGTGCGGAATGTGCGAGCGGGCGTGCAGGGCGGGATGCGTGGACGCGAAGGAGGGCAAGGTCGACCAGTCGCGCTGCGTGCGCTGCTTCGACTGCATCTCGGCGTGCCGCAAGGGCGCAATCCGCTGGACGGCAAGGAGGGCTGCGAAATGAAGGGGCGCATGTTGCGGTATGCGCTGACGGCTCTTGTGGCCGCGTTAGCCGTCTGGGGCGTCGTTGCGGTGCACAACTGGAACGCGCGGCGTGCAAAGGTGGCCGAGCGGCGTGCCGAGCTGGTGCGGCTTGGTCTGCCAGGCGATGGCACGAGCGACTTCGTTCCGCTGCCCGCCATTCTGCCGCACAACGCGGCGGCGGCGCGCATAGGGGCGGATCTTTTCACCGACAAGCGGCTCGCAAGGGCTTCGCGCCGAACTTGCGCCTCGTGCCATTGGCTGAACATGGGCGGCACGGACGGAAAGATGCACGCCGGGCGGCTTACGCGCCCTCTCGTCAACGCGGCGCTCGCAACGCGCTTTCTTGGCGATGGTTCGCTCACGAACATCGTCGACGCTGTGGCGCTGATGATCGAGAACGGGGACTTCGCAGGTGGCGGCACGCTGGGCGAAGTGGCGGCGCGCTTGGCGGCTGATGAGGCAATGGCGGCGCGCTTCAAGCTGGCGTATTCCGAACCGCCGTGCGCGTCCAACATGGTGGACGCAATTGCGCAGTTCTCCCGCACGCTTCTTTCGGCAGGGCGTCCTTTCGACCGTCATCAGGGCGGCGAGCCGGGCGCCCTGGGCGCCCAGGAGCTAGTGGGAATGGAGCTCTTCAAGAGTCGCAGATGCCTGAAGTGCCACGACGGTCCCGGCCTTGGCGGCACCAAGGTGCACGAAGGGCGGAAGGTGAGCGCGCTGAGAGGGCTTGGCATGCGCAAGGTGTATCTTTCGGGGAAATACTCGGATCTTGGAGCGGTGCTTATGAACATGCCCGCAGGCGAGCTGGAGGAGGCCGAGCGAGCCGCGTTCGTGGCCTTCCTCAGGTCCCTCTAGCGCGAGTTGCGCTTTTGCGTGAACCGTGATATACTAATGCGCAATTTTTTTGCGAGGTATAAAATGACAGAAGAAGGAAACGGAGTGGTCACCCACCCCGAAATAGAAGAAGACTCCTGCAAGGGATGCGGGCGCTGCGTGGCGGCATGCCCGAGGAAGTGCCTTGCGCTGAAGGCGACGATGAACAGAATGGGCATCAAGCCCGTGGAATACACTGGCGAAGGGTGCATCGGCTGCGCGATGTGCTTCTACAACTGTCCGGAACCGTATGCGATCAAGGTGGTGAAGGCATGACCAAATTCGTGAAGAGCAACGAGGCCGTTGTGATCGGCGCGCTGTACGCCGGATGCGACCTCTACTTCGGCTACCCGATCACTCCGGCGAGCGAGATCGCCCACGGGGCGGCGAAGTGGTTCCCGATGCTTGGCCGCACTTTCGTGCAGGCGGAATGCGAGACGGCGAGCGTGAACATGATGTTCGGCGCCGCCGGCGCGGGCAAGCTATGCATGACGGCGACGAGCGGCCCGGGATTCTCCCTGATGCAGGAAGGCATCAGCTACCTTGCCGGCGCCGAGCTGCCGGCGGTGATCGTGGACATCAACCGCGCGGGCCCTGGGCTCGGCAACGTCTATCCCGAGCAGAGCGATTACACTCCGGCCGTGAAGGGCGGCGGGCACGGCAACTACCAGACCTTCACGCTCGCGCCGGCGAGCGCGCAGGAGATGTGCGACTTCACGATCAAGGCGTTCCAGATGGCCGCCAAATGGCGCACGCCCGCGATCGTGTTCGCCGATGGTCTGCAGGGGCAGATGATGGAGACGGTGAAGCTGCCAGAAGCTGAGCTGCCGCGCCCCGACTTCTCGGAATGGGCAGCGCAGGGAGAGGCGAAGACTCGCCAGAACCTGGTGAAGTCCATTTTCCTCGATGCCGCCGCGCAGGAGGTGTTCAACGACCATCTCCAGCGGAAGTACGATGACATGGCGGTCGACGCGATGGCCGATACGTACCTTGCGGACGACGCCGACCTACTGATCGTCGCCTTCGGCATTGCAAGCCGCGTGGCGCGCACCACCGTGGAGACGCTGCGCCGCAAGGGAATGAAGGCGGGCGTGTTCCGCCCGATCACCCTCAACCCGTTCCCGCGCGAGCAGCTTGCCGCAGCAGCGAAGGGACGCAAGATCATGACGATCGAGCTCGACGCCGGGCAGTTCGCGGATGACGTTCGCCTCAACCTCGCGAAGGCGGGGCTTGGCGCGGAGTCCGCCAATGTGATGATGATCCACCGCATGGGCGGGCAGGTGGTGACGGTAGATGACGCCGTAAAGGCCGCTAAGATGATTCTGGGGAAGTGAGATGAAGATGATCGAGCAAAAAGGAATGTACCAGAAATTCCCGCGCAGCGGGAAGGATACGCGCGTGACGCACTATTGCGCAGGCTGCGGGCATGGGATCGTGAACAAGCTGATCGCCGAGTGCTGCGCCGAGATGGGCCTCCAGGACAGGACGGTCTTCGTCGATCCCGTGGGCTGCGGCGTGTTCACGTACTACTACTGGGACGCGGCGCACATCTCCGCCGCGCATGGCCGCGCTTCTGCCGCCGCGACGGGCGTCTGCCGGGCGCGTCCGGACGCCGTCACGATCGCCTACCAGGGCGACGGCGACCTCGGCGCCATCGGCTTCAACAACGCCTTCCAGGCCGCTTCGCGCGGCGAGAAGTTCGGCTGCATCTTCATCAACAACTCGCTCTACGGCATGACGGGCGGCCAGATGGCCCCCACCACGCTCGAGGGCGAGAAGACCACCACCACGCCGTTCGGACGCGACCCTGCGCTTACCGGACATCCTCTTCACGTGTGTGAAGTCTTCAACCAGCTTCAGGCGCCCGTGTACATCGCCCGCGTCTCGGTTGCCGACACGAAGCGCATCATGCAGTGCAAGCAGGCGATCAGGCGCATGTTCGAGATCCAGCAGGCCCACAAGGGCTACGCGCTTCTCGAGATTCTCGCCCCCTGCCCCACCAACTTCCGCCTGGATCCGCTGAAGGCGGCCGAGTTCTGCAAGAACGAGATGGAGGCGGAGTTCCCGCTGGGCGTGTTCCGCGATGCGACTGAATCCACGGGCCACGAGCCACGAACCACGAACCACGAGCCACGAACCACGACCCTCGCCGTCAACCCCGTGCCGCAGGTCGCCTCTTGCGCGGAGCTTTTCGCGGAGAAGGAGGCAGTGCCGCCGGCCGAGAACGATCCCTCCGTGCACGAGCGCCGCTTCAAGTTCGCAGGCTACGGCGGGCAGGGAATCCTCTCGCTTGGTCTCACGGTGGCCGAGGCGGCGCGCTTCGAGAGGCGCCACACGCTGTGGTTCCCGAGCTATGGTCCCGAGCAGCGCGGCGGATCGGCGTCCTGCTCCGTCGTGGTGAGCGGCACGCCCATCGGCTCGCCAACCGTGGAGCATCCAGACGTGCTCGTGTGCATGAACCAACCCTCCTACGAGCGCTTTGTGGACGACGTGAAGAGGGGTGGCACGGTGATTGTGGACGCCACGGTGCCCATCACGCGCCAGCCGCCAGAGGGAGTGAAGCTCGTGCAGTGGCCCGCTCTCAAGATGGCCGAGGACTTCGGCGTTCCGAAGGCCGCGAACACCATGATGCTCGCCGCCCTCAAGAAGCTCGGCTGCACAGGCCTATCAGGCGAAAACCTCGAGAAGGCCCTTGTGGCGAGCTTCGCCAAGAAGCCCGCGCTCGGCGTGAAGAACCTCGAGCTTCTGCGAGAGGCCGAATCGCGCCTTTAGTGCGCTGATGTGGAGTCGTTGACGGCAGCGAAAACGAAATTCTGAAGAAGGCTTTCGCACCATGAGAATCAAGGCATGTTCCATTCTCGCGCTTGCGCTTTGCGCGGGAGCTGCGTTGTGCGCCGGCGTGGACGACGTCAAGATTCCGGCCATATACACCGTTCCGCATGAACTGGACTGCCTCTTGGAGGCGGGCCACATACAGGGCGCCTGCTGTTCGGAAAAGGCCATCTATCTGTCGCACAGTCACGGCATCCTCAAGATCGGCTGGGACGGCAAGCTGATCCGTCAGGTCAAGGCGCCGGATCATCTTGGCGACTCCGCGTATGCAGACGGCAAGATATACGGCGCGTTCGTGATCCGGAACAAGGCCCTGCGCAAGGACGGCAAGAAGGGACTGGTGCGCGTGTGGGACGAAGACCTGAACGTTTTGCGCGAGGCGTGGTTCGACGAGGCGCTCGACGGTATCGCCGTCATCGGCGACACGGTGTATGTGGGCGTTGACCGGTGGGGACCCGACAAGCACGACGGATGCTGCGTCAAACGCCTTACGAAAGACCTGCTTGACCGTGGCAATGTCGATCTTGACCTCGGCTACCAGATCCACTACGGCGTGCAGACGATGGCGACGGATGGCACCGATCTCTTCCTCGGCAACTATGGCGGCACGTCGCGTGTGGCGAAGAGTCTCACGAATCCCGTCAAGGTCAAGCTCAACTGCGCCGAGGGCTTCGGGCTCGTGCCGAAGTCGGTCTCCAAATGCGACACTCCCGTCTTCTTCGTGGTCAAGGCCCTTGGCGGCAACATGCAGGGATGGCGCAAGGACCCTGTGAACAATCCGCCGCAGATACGCATCAACTTCTACACCTATTCCGGCGGTGCCTTCAATAACGTCACGGTTCTGGACAAGACGGAGAAGCGCTGAGCGAACTTCACATTGAACCAGTTGCAAAATCTTTCTTGCTTTCGCTATTGGGAGTCTTCTGCGTATTTGCTGCCGCTCCGCCGCGAGTGCCGTAAGACGGCCAGTGCCGGCGGCATTGAACGAGGCGGCGATTTGTGGTAGAATATGAGCCATTCCGTCATAGGATATTCATCAGGAGCCAAGAATTCCACTATGAAGAGCAACATTGTATTCGCATTGACCGCCCTTGCCGCGGCCGTATTCGCCGCTTCGCCCGACGCAGCCGCCGTGCGCCGTGCTCGTGAGCAGCTGCTGCGCTTCACGCCAGAGGCCGCTCGCCGCGCAATGGCCGACCTCAAGAACAATCCCAAGTACGACTGGGCAAAGTACAACGCCGCCGTTGAGGACCTCATCGCGAAGCTTGACGAGACGAAGAGCGCTCTCGACGGTGACGACGATGCGGCGAAGGAGGCTGCCGTCGAACGCGTTGAGGCGTACCGCCAGGCGATGCTCGCGAACCCGATTCTCGACTTCGGCCAGATCCTCTGCGTGCACCGCAAGATCGGCAACCCGCGCGGCGCGTTCGGCGGGCGCGGCAGCGGCATGACTGGCCTCAACGCCGAGAACCACATGGTGGCCCCGCGCACCGGCTTCGAGAACGAGATCGGCGTGCTGAGCGACATCCGCGGCAAGCCCACGTTCCGCGCGCTCTACAAGCCTGCGGACAGAACGTCCATCGTGCGCGACATCGACCTCGATTTCGACGCCTCGCGCATTCTCTTCACCGGCCACCGCGGCTTCAACAACCTCTTCGGCATCTTTGAGATCAAGACCGACTTCTCGAAGCTCTCCTCCGAGATGCCGTACCAGAAGGCCGAGCTCGTCTCGCCCGAGGAGCACAAGGACATCCAGTGGTGGGACGCCTGCTACCTCCCGAACCGCGACCAGTTCGTGATGCTCGGCACGGCCGCCTACCAGTTCCTTCCCTGCGAAGACGGCAACATGCCGATGGCTGTCCTGTACCGCAAGGACCGCAAGACGGGCGAGATCCGCCAGCTCACATACGAGCAGGACAGCGACTACACCCCCAATATCACGCACGACGGACGCATCCTCTACACGCGCTGGGAATATTCCGACCAGCCTCACTACTGGAGCCGCGTTCTGATGACGTGCAATCCGGACGGCATCGGCCAGCTCTCAGTGTGGGGTTCCAACTCCTTCATCCCCTCGTTCTTCTACTGCGCCCGCACAGTGCCTGGCGATCCTCACCTCATCACCATGATCGGCGGCGGCCATCACGACCGCGCCGAGGTTGGCCGCTTCTTTCAGGTTGATCCCACCCTTGCCCGCGCGTATCCATTCAGGTACGACCCGCCGGACCGCGACTGGGGTCCCGCCCGCCACACGCTTCGCATCCCCGCCAAGGTGTTCCCCAAGGAGAAGACCGGCCTCGTGCACGAGTTCCCCGGCTGGGGCAAGACGGTGGAAGGCGACATGGCCGATCCATACACGATGAACCAGTTCGCGCGCGGCAAGCCGTACTTCTCGCATCCCTGGCCGCTTGACGCCAAGTACTCGCTCGCCACCGTCAAGAACGCGCCCGACTCGCTGATGGGCATCTACCTCGTGGACGTCTTCGACAACATCACGCTAATCGCCGAGGCGGAGGACGGCCTCTACGTGGAGGCCATGCCGTTCGCCCCGCGTAAGCGTCCGCCAGTGATCCCCGACCGCTCCGTGAAGGGCATGAAGACGTGCAGCGTGCACATCGCCGACATCTACAACGGTCCCGGCCTCGCCGGCGTGCCGCGAGGCACCGTGAAGAAGATGCGTCTCTT
>JAFUDL010000539.1 GCA_017459225.1 Kiritimatiellia bacterium | reverse complement strand
GGCGGGCGTCGTCCAGGTCGAGCCCGCCGAAGCGACGGGGTTCTCCCACTCTCCGGACGCGGCGTTCCACATCTCGACGGTGCAGCGCGTTGCGGCGTAGCCAACGCCGCCGACCTTGCGCCGTTGGGTCGCCGAAAAGACATGCGCCGACCCGGCCACGCGGTAGATGCCGCACTCCTGGTCGCCCTCGGCGCCGGGAAGCGCCGTCGCGACGTAGACGGCGTTCGTCGCCTGCACCTTGCCACGGAAGCGGATTTCGTCGAGTTCGCGGCTGGCCGCCAGTTCGACCGCCGGAATCATGCGGTCGTAAAGGCGCACGGCGAGAACGTCCCCGACGAACGCCTTGGGCGCAGTCCCGATGCCGCCGATGTTCCAGCGGTGCTGGCTTGTCGTCCTGTTGCTGCCGTAGCCGCCAGACGGCTGGTAGAACGTCGGCACCACCGCACCGTTCGCCCAGCCCTGCCTGTCGTAGTTGAACATCGCCGTGACGTATTTTCCGCCCCAGCTCCAAGCGGTCGTCTCCTTGAAGTGGACAACCAGCTTGCTTTGGCCTGTCGTAATGTAGAAGTTGTTTTCAGACCAAGTGTACGCGGCGGAGGAATCGGGCTTCGTCCCGAAAAGATATCTGCCGTTGGCCGTGCTCGCGCTCGAGTCGGTGACGATCTCCCAGGTGAACTGCGGGCCGAGTTCCAACAAGGCCACCGTCCTGAACTGGTCGTTGCCGACGAACGAGTAGCCGTTATCCGTCCATGCTCCGCTCCCGGCCCCCTCGGCCGCGTCGTCCGGGACGAAGCGCGTCGCGTCGAGTCCGTTCCCGCTCGCGTCGCGCCAGACCTCCGCCGACAGATCGTGGGCCGCCGCCGCGCCGGCGTTGCGGATGCCGTCCCAGTTGGCGACGAGCCCCGACTGTCCGTAGAGTCCGGTGTCGATCTTCTCCACCCCGTCCGCGAGTTCCCACCGCCACGTGATGCGGGCGGAGTTGAAATCGTCGTCTGCGGCGGCGGAGAAGGCAAACGAGGTCTCGCCCTCGCGATACTCCGGCGTCTCCCAGACCGCATACCAGGTGTCGCTGGTGGTTCTGTACTTCTCGTAGATGTAGCCGGTGCAACGGTAGGTGTTGCCGCCTACCGCAACCGTCGCCGGCGCCGTGAACGTGTGCGATCCAGAGACGGCATATACGCCGCACGGCTCCGTCCCCTCCGCGCCGGGAATGGAACTCTCGACGAGAACCATGTTCCACGGTGCGGGGAGGTCGTGGAAGCGGGCGTTGTCGATCGCCCAGTTCCGGGCGATCTCATCCTGCGTGAGGGTGCGGTTGTAGATGCGGACGGCGTGGACGCGGCCGACGAGCGCGGCGTTGACGGATCCGTTGTAATTGCCGATCATCCACCGCTTGGCGGGCGTGGCGCCCGCGTTGATGCTGAAAGAATTCGCCGCTGCGGGCGCGACGCGCTCCGAGTTGAACGCCATCGATATGAGGGTGCCGTCGCGCATCACCGTGGCGCGCCTCCCATTCCAATTGCCCTGGAAGTATTTGACTCCATACCCTGCGGCGCCGGGGTAGACCGTGGCGAACCACTGCACCGGCGAGGTTCTACCCCTGTAGAAGAAAAACCCTTCCGCCGCGCCGAACACGCCGAAGTTGCCGGTCATGGGATATGAGGTTGAATTGCACCCCTCGATGTCGCTGACGAGCTGGATGGTATAAGTCGAGCCGAGGCCGAGCTCCTCGTCGAAGAGGAAGTAGGTGTTGCCCGCGAAGCGGTAGGAGTCACGCGTCCAGCATCCGGGATCGGCGTCGGGGTCGGCGGCGGCGACGCGCGTCAGCGTGGCGGTGCGTCCGGCGACGAGATCGATCCAGCTGGTCGCAGACGGGTTGCGCGGGGCATTCGCGCCCGAGTTGCTGATGGCGTCGAAGTTGGCGACGAGTCCGTCCGGCTCGTAGGCCGCCGCCGTCAAGTTCGTGATCGAGGATTCGGAGAGGCCGGGCCATGTGAGCGGCGCAGTGAACGTCCCCGTTCCGCTGTTTCGGTAGATCTTGCCCTCCACCTCGTCGTAGAGGCAGGCCTCGTAGCCCGCCTGGCACGGCTTGAAGTCGCGTACGAGCTGGTAGTCGCCGTTCCCGTCCTTCTGCCAGATGCGACAGCGATAGAGCCGGATGGAGGAATAGCTGGAAAGCGTTCCCTCATTGTTGAGGACAAAAAGATAGAGGTTGCGCCCAAGGTTGAAGGCGTTCGCGGAAGTTCCACTGGCTAATTGAACACCGTTCGTCGAAAACGACTGCGCCCCCGCATCCAGCACCGACGTGACGGTGTAGCGCGTCCCTGCGGCTCCCGTCGCCCCCGCGTCAGAATACGTCCCGTAGCCGTAGCCGAATCCAGCGGTCTTGTACCAAGCGGAATAGAAGCGATTGTCGCCGCTGTTCTTGGCTCCGAGGATGCAGCCGCCGGAATCTCCGGGAAGCGTGATGAACTTGAAGTCGATTTCGGCCTTCGTTCCCGACTGCGCATTCACGCCCGTGTCGATGTACTGCGTGCCGGACGACTGGATGAAGGGGAGATAGGCGTCTGGCGTTCCCTGCTCTGCGGCGATTGCGACGGCCCCCGTTGCGATAGCGGCAAGAGCCAAAGCGATCCTGTATATGGAGGTGACGTGTTTGTCGAGCAGAGCCCCGCGCCTCGGCTTTTCCCTAAGGACTTCGTTTGTCATAGCTTTCCTTGCCGTTCTTTGCCTTTGTTGGGTTTTTCGCTGATGGTTACATCGGTTTCCATTGCCAATCCCGTCACTGCGAACATCGGCCCGCTCCGTGTCAGCGCAGTCCGGTGGCCGACGAGATCGGCTGGTAGTCGTTGGTGAGAATCGTGTCGATGCCCATGTCGAGGAACTTCTTCGCCTCGGCGGGGTCGTCAGACCAATAGACATTGACGCGGAGCCCGGCGGCTTTCGCCTTGTCGATCAGCGCCTGGTCGAAATATGGCTTGATGAGCTGCACTATCCGGCACTTGTGCGCAATCGCCCTGTCCACGATGTCTGGATGGCGTTTGTTGTCGTCCTGGTTGCCCATGCAGCGCGGAATGTCGGGCGCAAGGCGGGCAAGCTGTTCCTGCAGTGGGCTGCAGGTCGCCATGAAATAGACATGGCGACGTGCGCCATGAGCGTCGATGAGCCGCACCACCTTCGTGATCAGCCCTTCGTCCCACGCCCTTCCGACGTCTTTGACGTGTATGTTCATTATGACGCGCCGGGAGAACTTCTCGAGTATCTCCGAGAACTTGGCTATGCGAGTCCCCTTGAAGTGGGGCCCATTCTTCGCACCAAAGTCAAGCGAGGCAAGTTCGGCATATGTATGCTCGTACACCCTCCCCTTGCCGTCTGAGACACGCTCAAGCGTGGGATCGTGGATGCAGACGATCTCGCCGTCCTTCGTCCACCAGAGGTCGAACTCGATCTCCGACGCCCCGAGCGCGACCGCCGCGCCAAAGGCGGCCATGCCGTTTTCCGGCGCAATGGTGGAGAATCCGCGATGGGCGCAGAGGCGCTTCGCGGGGGCGTCGTCAAATGCCTTGGCAAACGGGCTCGTCGGCTCGGGCGGGATGGATGCAGCAGTGGCGAGGCCACCCCCAGTCCCGGCGCACCCCGCACCGGCAACCACCGTCGCGTCTGCGTTCGCCGACGCCGCGAGCGTCAGAAGCGACGTGACGAGAATTGATTTGCTGATAGACCTCATTTTCTTTTTCCTTTCCTTAAGTCGCTTTCCGGCAGGTCGAGGAACACTTCGGACGGCGGATGGCGCCGGTAGTCGAGGACGCCCTTCGTCGAGGCCGCGTAGCCGAGCCGCAGCATCATCAGCCGCAGCGC
>JAFUDL010000538.1 GCA_017459225.1 Kiritimatiellia bacterium | reverse complement strand
GTTCCGGCCGTCCACCTCATGGAGGTGCTGGACGATGCCGCCTAAGCCGCCATGTCCGTCCGTTCAAGCCGCCGTGAGGTGGCGGGCGTGCGGCGAAGTCCGCGCCCGCGCCGGAAACAAGCCTTTGATGGGCAGACACTATGTAGACGCCATGATAGAGTTGGCATATTTCCTGGATGTAATAATGAATGAGCCTCGCAAAGCGATTTACTGGTTTCGAAGAGCCAGAAGAGTGACTCGGTATTATTTTAAAGAAATTGAAGATGGAATTAAAAATGTGGGAGACTCTTTTGCGATTCAGTAATACAAACAGGCATTTCAAAGAACTGTGAATTTGAAACGTGCATGGTCGGCAAAGAAAAGCTTATCAAATTGCGAAATGAAAAGAACCACCAGAATCAGACTTAGTGGCAGGTGAGAATGAGTATAAAGCAGGCAAAACACATGTTTGTCATTGTCATTGCCGCAGTCGGCGTGATTGTGGCGATGATGGTGTTGAAGTTTGTATCTTCGCGAATGGGGAGTGCCGCCAAGCCGCAACAATTGCCTGTGCCCGAAGCGTCGTTCTCGCCATTCGAGGTTCGTGTCAGAACTGTGAAGCGCAATACGATGCCATTGGAGCAGGGGACTGTTGTTGCGACGTCAGATGCTGTCGCCAGCGTCTGCGGGGCGGATGAGGCGACGGCCGACCTCTACGAGGCGCGCAATGACGCGCTGCGCTAGATCATGCGGAGTCGCAGTCTCACAAAGGAGGATGCCGCCGCGCTGATGGACTACCTCGCCTCCACCAACGATCAGCTGTGGGCCGAGCGCGTCGCCGCGCTTAAGAACGACGTGATGAATCTTCTGCGCAGACAGGAGACGCCCGTGGCAGGTCTTGGCGAGACGGCGATGAGGCGTATCAAGGGAAGGTCAATTGCAAAGTGAAAGTGTCAGCGCGGGAGAGCGGCGCGGTAGGGACGGCTCCCCGAGCCGTCCGCAATGATGCGCCGGTGATGTTGCGGTGGCGGCACATTGCGGACGCGCGGGACGCGCGTCCCTACCATTTGTCGCATTGGGTAGCGATGCGTCTCCAATATGTTGCCAATGTGCAAGTGTTGCCAGTTTCCAATTGGCCATTGGCAAATGGAATTGGATACTGGCAACAATGGCAACATTCCTCCGGCCCGCTTCCCGCCATCCTCCGCGACCTGCTCCTCCTCGTCCCTTCCCTTTGGCTCTCTCTGCGTGCGTGATGGGGCACATCTGATAAATTCACCGCACTTCACAGCCAGTCTGCTCTTGTCGAAATTGACAAGATCTCAGATGTGAGGTTGTTTCAAACAAGTTGTTTCCGATCAACGGGAGATACAGCGGGGAATTACGCCCAGATGACCGGGCGCATCTGCGTTTTTCACCCTGCGTTTTGAGATTGGAAACAACCAGAACAACTGGTAAAAACAACTTTGAGAGAGGCCCCGCGCCCGTGCGCCAAAGGCAAGTTGTTTTAAATAGTTGTTTCCAATCATCAGAAGGCTCGGCGGCGAATTTCGTAGATGCGCCCCAGATGACCCACTTCCTCATTTTCGGCTTGATTCCGCACGGCCGAAACAGTATAATCTATCACCGCAGTTTCGCAAGAAAAGACAAGCAAAAACAAAGCAAAAAAGTTGGAGAGAAAATGAAGTTCCGTATTCCCGTGTTTTCGTGTGTTCTCGCCATGGCGATGTGCCTGATGGCCCAGGATAAGAACAAGTCGGTGGTCGTGGTGAACATCAAGGGCGTGGAGCGCGTGCCCGTGAGCGTGGAGACCACAGGAGGCAGCGCCGCGGCGGATGCGTTCAACGCGTCGCTCAAGCGCAACCTCGCCATCAGCGGCTACTTCGAGCTGCGTGCAAGCGGTGGCGCCGTTCGCATCACCGGCAATCCGGGCGCCCTTGTGTCGGCAGCCGGCGTGGGGCCGAACAAGATGACCGTCAAGACGAACAAGGCGTTTGCCGACGCGAAGGCCGCGCGCATGGCGGCGCGCGAGTTCGTGGACGCCATCGTGAACGTGCAGACCGGCGCCAAGGGCTTTGCGTGCGAGCGCATCGTGTTCGCCGACCGCAAGGGCAAGGACAACGGCGAGCTCTACACCTGCTACCCCGACGGCTACGACATCCGCCAGCTCACGCAGGATCGCCATGCGGTGGTCGGTCCGCGCTGGGCGCCGAACAAGGAGGACATCTACTACACCGGCTTCCTGCAGAAGACTCCTCTCGTGTACCGCATCGCCGCCTCCACTGGAAAGCGCGAACTGCTCGCCTCCTTCAAGGGACTCGCCACTGGCGCCGCAATCGCCCCCGACGGAAAGCGCTGCGCGATCATCCTCTCCTTCCAGGGCAACCCCGAGCTGTACGTCTTTGACATGTCTGCGAAGATGATCAACCGCATGACTCGCACTCAGCGCGCGAGCGAGGCATCGCCCTGCTGGAACAAGACGGGCACGAAGATCGTGTACGTGAGCGACGAGACGCGCCAGCCGCAGATCTACCTGCTCGACGTCGCCACCAAGAAGTCCACGCGCCTCACGCGCACCGGCAGCCAGAACACGAACCCCGACTGGGGTCCCGACGGGCGCATCGTGTACGCCTCCAAGCGCGGCGGGCAGAACGTGCTCGTGGTGATGGACCCCG
>JAFUDL010000537.1 GCA_017459225.1 Kiritimatiellia bacterium | reverse complement strand
TCGAGCGACTGGCGGCGCAGCTTCTCCGTCTCCATCAAGTCGCTGATGAGCTCCGCTTCGGGATGCGGCGGCTCAGCAGGCTTCACCTCGGGCACAGGTTCCGCAGGCTTCACCTCAGGCTTTGCGGCAGGAGCGGCCTTTGCAGGAGCGTCGTTGAGAGGATCAAGATCGTCAATCGCGGGCTCTGCGGGCTTCGCAGGTGCAGGAGCGGGTTTCGCCTCAGGCGCAACAGGCTTCGCGGGCACAGGCTTCACATCGGGCTTGGCCACGGCGGGCTTCGCGGGCTCTGCGGGAGCAGGCTCAGCTTGCTTCGCGACAGGCGCAGAATTGTTGGGTTCAACCGGCTTCGCAATCTCTGCCTTTTTTGGCGGTTTGGGGTCGTCGTTAAGAAGATCATCTAGATCATCCGCGACAACGCTCGCTGTGAAAGCGAGAGAAAGGAATGTGGCGCCCAATGCGGCGAGTGTTTTATTGGCTCTCATCGAATTGCTCCTTGAAAGGTTTTACTATGATACCCCATTTTGGCTGATGAATCAAGCATCAACGTACGATTTTTTCTTTTTTTGTTTTCAGATCGACAATGGTGACTTCGCATCCGTTCTCAACTGCGGCAAGCTTTTCCACGCGGTATTTGCTGCCGTTGAGCTCGAATTCAGTGCCCTTGGTGACGACGAACTTGCGTTCCGTGCCACGCTTGTAGGTGAGCTCCGTTTCGGTCTCCACTGCGATGTCCGGCACGCGGAGGGCGACCGTGAGGGTCTTGCCGTCCTTCTCCCTCTTGAGCTCCACAGTGGAAACATCCACTGCGCGCTTGAGGTTGGGATCCTTCGAGCCAGGAATCGTGCGGCGTTCTTCCTTCTGCTCGAACGCAGTCACCTTCCACCCGGTCTTCATCTTGCCGTCGGGCGAGCGGATCTCGTCGTTCAAGAGCGCGGAGAGAGTGCTGTCGAACTTGTTCTTCGCATCCTTGCGGCGGAACGTGAAGCGATAGCCATTGCGCACTCTGCTGTAGGCGTAGAAGTAGAACGGCAGGGAGGTGTGCTTGAGCGGAGCCGAGACGACGAGCGAGTCGGCATAATCGGGATGCGACTCCTTGTCCCTAGGATCGGTCCCCGCTAGGAACTCCTCGTAGTTGGTGAAGCCGTCGCCGTCGAGATCCTTCTTTGCGTCGCTCGGATCGTTCGGGTTCAGACCGTACTTGAGCTCCCATTCGTTCGACATGCCGTCATGGTCTGCATCGGCCTCGATCTTCACCACGTGCTGCTTCACGCCGCAGAAGGGGCACAGCTCGGCCTCTGCGGGAATAGGCTTGCCGCAGCCCTTCTTGGCCTTGGGGTCGCTGTCGCCCTGCTGGCAGAAGACGCGTCCCTCGCTCGCGAGGAAGTTCGCCTTCTTGGCGTTGACCGCGTCAAGACGCGGCGGCGTCTTCATCTGGCGCAGCGCCTTCTGGAGCAAGTCAAGGTTTGCGCTTGGCACGCCTTCGTGGGAAGGCGTCATCGTCTTGAGCTGCGCCTCATAGGCGTTGGCGCTGGCCTCGGGCGAATCGCCGAGGGACATCGCGTACAACGCAGCAGCGGCGGCGAGCACGGCGAAGCCCACCGCAGCCACAAGCCAGTCCCAATGCGCCGCAAAGAAATTCTGCTTGGAGGCGCTCATTCAAAATCCCCCTTCTCCGCCTTCTTCTCGGCGGGCTTCTTCTCCTCGGCCTTGGCATCCGCGGCAGACGGTTTCGCGGAATCCGCCTTGCCGGCGTCTGCGGGAGCCGCATCGGCGTCCTTGGTCTCCTGCGCGGCGGACGCCTGCGCGGGACGGCCGAAGTCGTACACGTCGAGCGTGAACGACACCGTTAGCGGCTCGTCGCCCTCGGGATCGGCCACGATTCTGCTCGCGAGCGCCAGCGCTTCGGGATTTGCGTCAGCCGGCGCCGCGGCAGCGCCGCGACGACGACGTGAGCCGGTGCTTGGCGCGTTCTTGGCATCCTCGGCCTTCTTCGCCGCTGCGATGTGGTCCACAATCGAATCAACCGACTGCCTGAACGAGAGGTTGCGCACCACAACAAACCGTTCGCACGCCGTGAGCTTGTTCAACACCTGGACGATGGCCGTCGGACGCGCCAGAATCTCGAACGCATACGACTCCTTCGTCATCTTGGGCGCGTCCTCCGCCTCCTTGTTCGCAGCCTGCTTCTTGTTCTTGGCGGAAGACGACGAGCCGGAATCCTCTCTTTCCGACTTGTCGGACTTCTCCTCAAGGCGCGTGACGGACTTCACCTCGTACACGCCAGCCTCGGCGAAAGCGTCGGCAAGGCGGCATATCGATCCAAGCTGCACCGCAAGGCGAGGCACATCCGCCTCCTTCGGCAGCACTCCGCCTTCGCCGAGATACTGCTCGAAACCGAAGAGGAATGTGGGCGCAGAGATCTTTCCGCCGGCGCCGCCGGGAAGTTCGCGCACGCGGCGCACCTCGCGTTCAAGCAGCTGCTTGAACTTCGAGGCCGATTCTATCTGCATGGCCCTGTCGCCGCGCGCCGCAAGCGTCACGGCCGAATCATACCACTGGGCATAGCTCGTCTCGTTTGACTTTACGCTGTCGATCGACGCCTTGGATGGATAGATCGCAGACTCGTTGAAGCGCCTGAACGCATCTGTCTCCTCGGTCACCCTCTCCTCGACTTCGCCCTTGTCGGACCACGCCGAATAGAGCATCCAGCCAAGACCGCCTGCGCACACCACGAAAATGCCCGCGCCCACGGCGCCTATCATCTGCTGCCTGGAGAGACTCATTTCTTCGTCCCCTTTCCTTTACGGCCCTTCTCCTTCTCGTTCTCGGGCACGATGCTGGGGGCCGGTGCCAATTGCATTAGCAGCGTGAACTCGGTAAGGCATCCCTCCACGCTTCTCTGCTTGTCGATCTTAACGCTCTCCGGCACGAACTCCGCGCTGCGCTTGATCTTGGACATGACAATCTCGGCCACGGTGGAGCCCTTGCCGCCGTTGTCCTCAGCCCACTTGGCCTCGGCCTTCTCCATCGCGTCGCGCCAGCCACGCACAGTCACCATCACGGCCTCGCGGGCCTCGGGCTTGTCCTTTTCCGCCGGAAGCGCCTTCCACTCCGTGATCCACATGCCGTCCAGAAGGCTGCGGCGCACGTCCTGCAGACGGCGCAGCGCCGCCGAACGGCTCATCAGCAGCTGCTGGAACTCGTCGCACTTGCCGCGAACCTCCTGCTCTGCCTTCTGCTCTGCCTTGAGCTTCGTATCGAGCGACTTCAACGACCGGTTGCGGCTCTCCACGCGTTCGAGCTTTGCCTTTGCCTTCTCCACTCCGCCGCTCTCAAGCATCCAGCCCACGCCAAGAGCGGCGAGAAACGCCACACCGCCCGCCACGAGGAACGGAATGCGCTTCATCGCGCGCGCTTCGTTCACGAGCTCCGGCGGAAGGAGGTTTATCGATATCCACGCATTGTCGCCGCCGCGCAGCGCAAGGCCCACGCTTTCCGTAAGAGCGAATGCATCATCCTCAAACTGGGCCTTGTTGATCTTTGAGCCGAACGCCACGGACCCGAACGGATTGAGGTACTGCACGTCGACCTGCAGCGCGTCCATGAAGAACTGGTCGAGCTGCGGAAGGCGAGCGGTGCCGCCCGTGAGGAAGAGGCGCGTTGGAGCGCTGCCGCCCTGCTGCGAGCGGTAGAAGTTGATGGAGCGCGATATCTCCGCGTGCAGACGCGTGAGCACAGTGCGGATTATCTTCGAGATGCGGTCGGTAACCTCGTCCTCATCCTCCGTCACGCCACCGAGCGCCACATAGCCGCGCTCAAGCTTCACCTGCTCTGCCTCCTCGAAGGAGCAGCCGAACTGCTGTGCGATGTCCTTGGTGATGGTGTTGCCGGCGATCGGAATCGAACGGTTGTAGACCTTCTCGCCCTCGAGGATTATGAGGTTCGTGGTCTTCGAGCCAACGTCAAGCACAACAGAGCAGCCTTCGAGCTGCGGATACGCCACCTTGAGCGCGTTGCAGATCGCGACGGGCGAGACGTCGACAACGGTGGGCTTGAGGCCTGCCGCGCGAACGGCGTCGGTCACCGCGCGAACGGCCTCCACCTTCGCCGCAACGATCATCACGGCCTTGTCGCCGTCGGCCATGTTGCCGAGGAACTGGTAGTCGCTCACGATCTCGTCGATCGGGAACGGCACGTTCTCCTCGATCTCATAGCGAACCTGCTGCTCGAGCTCACCTACGGGTGGACACTTCGCGAAGCGCGGGAACACCATTTGGCCGCCGAGCGACACGACGAGCGGCGCGGGATGGATGTCCTTCTCTCGCATTATCTGGCGAAGCACCTGCGGCAGAGTGGCGCCAAGAGAGCCTATGTCGTTGACGTCGACTGCGGGCAGTTCGCCGCTGCCGTAGCCCGTCAGCGTGAGGCGGCCCTTACCGCCGAGCGAATACTCGGCAAGAACCGCCTTCGAGGCGCCGATGTTTAATGTGAGGATTCGAGACATGGTTCAGTCTTCTAAGTGTGCGTACTTGAAAGCTTTGAGAAGGCACTGGCTACTGCACCAGTTCGTAGTCGGCGTTGTTGACGAGCCAGAACGGCGTCTTTGAACGATCCACCAGCCCCTGACGGCGCTCCACCTGGTTCTTCTGCTCGCCGTTCACCGTCCTCTGCCAGCTCATGAACTTGTCGTTCTCCCACCACTTGCCGTTGGCTCCCTGCGCGGCAGAGGCGGCGTTCCTGTCCTGGTTCTCGGTGTGCATCGCGAGCTGTTCGCCGTCCTTGTTCGTGATGATCAGCGTGACGGTGCAGGGCTCGCCGAAGCGCTCGAGCACGTTGGGCGGCAGGCAGACGCTCGCCATGTGGCTGCCCTTCTTGATGTCGACGTAGCGCACCTGCGCGGTGTAGTAGGAATAGGGCGCTGGAGGATTGCGCGGATCCTTCTCCTTGGCCTTCGAGGAGTCGAGAAGCACATGCCAGGTGAATGTGAGCTCGTCCTGCCACTTTGCCATTGTAGTGTACTTAGTCTCAAGCACAATCCACTGGCGCGGACGTCCGCCGAGCGGAGGGAGAAGCTTGCCGTTAGCCTGGAGGTTGGGGGCGCTAGCGAGACAGGTGCCACCCGGGCGGGCGGGGATGTCGATCGAAACGTAGGAGTCACGGGCATTGGTCGTTTCTGTGCTAGCAGCTGCACCGCGACGGCGCATCGACTGAGCCGAGACTGAAAACGCGCACGCGGCTGCGAGCGTGAGGAATGCGATTGTTTTAAGCTTCATTGTTATCTCCTCTTTTGGTTGACTGAATACATTGTATCATAAAACCTTTAGTTTGGGCAAATCCTGAATGTCGACAAGCCCAAGAACTTTTCCGTCGACATCGCACACCGGAAGGTCGTCGATGCGGCGCTTTTCGAAGATGCGCAGCAGCTCGGCGGCGTATGCATCGGCGTTGACGAAGAGCGGATTGCGCGTCATGTGCTTCGAGACGGGATCGGAAAGTCCCAGCGCAGACTGGCCGTCGACGCTCCCTGCGGCAAACGCACGGCGGAAGTCGCCGTCGGTGAAGATGCCCACGAGCCTTCCCTCGGCATCGGCCACCACAGCGCTGCCGCCCTGTGCCTTCGTCATCGCGAGAAGCGTGTCGAGAACCGGAGTCTCGGGCGAGACCACGGCCACTCTCTCGCCGGTGCGCATCACGTCGGAGACGCGCAGCACGAGCGCGCGCCCGATCGCGCCGGCGGGATGGTTGAGCGCATAGCTCTCCTTGTTGAAGCGGCGCGCCTCGAGCATCGTCATCGCAAGCGCATCGCCCATCGCCATCGTGGCGGTGGCGGAGGTGGTGGGCGCCATGCCGAAGGGACACGCCTCGGGTCCGCACGGAATCTCGAGCACGATGTCGCTCAGGCGCGCAAGCGACGAATCGCTCCTTCCCGTGAGCGCCACGATCTTAAGCCCATGGCGCCGAATGGCCGGCACCAGGCGCAGCAGCTCGTCGCTCTCGCCGGAGAAGGAGAGCGCCAGAAGCACGTCGCGCGAACTCACCATTCCAAGGTCGCCGTGCATCGCCTGCACTGGATTGAGCACGATCGAGCGCGTGCCAGTGGAGGCGAAGATCGCGCTCGTCTTCTCGGCCACCTGCAGACTCTTGCCCACGCCTGTCATCACCACAAGCCCGCCCGCGTCGAGCGTCTCGTTGAGAAGATCCACGGTGGCGACGAACGACGCACCCAAGGAATCACGGGTCCTCTCAAGCCCCGCGATCTCCGCGTCGAACACCTGCCGCGCACGCGCTATCTTCTTTTCATCCGTCATGACAAGCCAACCCTGTTTCCATGCCTCACTTTGTAGTGGACTGCAGAAGCGTCACGCAGATCGTGCCCACAATGTCCTCTGCGCTGCATCCGCGGCTAAGGTCGTTCATGGCCTTCGCAAGGCCCTGCAGATTAGGCCCGATCGCCGTCGCGCCGCCAAGGCGCTGCGCAATCTTGTAGCCGATGTTGCCGGCCTGGAGGTCCGGGAAGATGAACACGTTGGCATTGCCCTGTATCTCGCCCTTGGGATTCTTGAGCTGTCCAACGGAGGGAACGATCGCGGCGTCGAACTGCATCTCGCCGTCCATATTGATGCCCTTCTCCGCGAAGACCGGACGCGCCAGCTCCACGGCCTTCTGCACCTTCTCGACGAGATCGCCCGCTGCGGAGCCCTTCGTGGAGAAGCTGAGAAACGCCACGCGCGGTTCGTTGCCGGTGAGGTCGCGGTATGTCTGCGCGCTCGCAAGGCCAATGTCAACAAGCTGCTCCGCAGTGGGGTTGGGAATCACGGCGCAGTCGCCGAACGCGAGCACGCTGTCGCCGCTCGCCGTTGGTTCCTTGAGGTCCATGATGAAGCAGCTGGACGCCGTCTTCACGCCCTTCTGCGTGCCGAGCGTGTGGAACGCCGCGCGCAGCATGTCTCCAGTAGAGGCGATCGAGCCAGCCACAAGGCCGTTCACGCGCCCAAGGCGCACCATCATTCCGCCGAAGTAGATGCGCTTCGTGCGAAGCGTCTTCTGCGCCGTCTCAATGTCGATGATCTTCTGCTTCTCGGCAGGCTTGCGCGCCTCCTTGGCGTTCCACGCCTCGAGATACGCGGCTTCAAGCTCGGTGTCGCCCTGCGTGTAGTCGATCGTGCGGATGTTGCGCTCAACTAGCGAGAGGCCGGCCTTCGCCTCGGCCTCAGCAATCTCCTGCGGGGTGCCAAGCACGATCGGCGTGCAGATGCCGCGATCAACGCAGCTGCATGCTGCGGTTATCACGCGGGCGTCCATGCCCTCAGGCAACACTATCGTACCTTTAAGGGCGGATGCCTTCTCTATGATTTTCTCAATCGCCTTCATTCTACGCTTCTTGTTTCTGGTTTAGAGTTTTCTGTTTATAGTTTCTACATTCCAGGCGAACTATCCCTTCAGCACGGCAACGGTCTCGCGGGCGATCATCAGTTCCTCGTTCGTGGGGATGACGATCACGGGGATCTTCGAGTCCTTGGTGGATATCACGCCTGACGCGCCGAAGCGCACCTTGAGATTGGCCTTGGGGTCTAGCTTCACGCCGAGCGCGCCAAGGCGCTTCACGATCTGCGCGCGCAGCTCGGCGGCATTCTCGCCGATGCCGCCCGCCATCACGATGGCATCGGCTCCGCCAATGAGCGTATTGTAGCCGCCGATGTACCTCGCCGTGCGGTGGCCGAACGCCTCAAGCGCCTCCACCGCGTCAATGTCGCCCTTCTCCGCCTTGGCCACCACGTCGCGCGAGTCGCCGCCCTGTGCGCCGGCGAGGCCCTGGAAGCCGCTCTCCTTGTTGAGCAGACGGTCGAGCTGGTCGAAGGTGTAGCCCTGCTTGCCGAGGAAGAGCAGAACGCCTGGATCGATCGTTCCGGAACGCGTGCCCATGATAAGCCCGTCAAGCGGCGTGAGGCCCATCGTTGTGTCGATGCACTCGCCGTTCTTCACTGCGGCAAGAGACGATCCGTTGCCGAGATGGCATGTGACGAGATTGACCTTCTTCAGCGGCTTCTTCAGCCACGCCGCAGCGGCCTGCGTGATGAACTTGTGCGAAGTGCCGTGGAAACCGTACTTGCGGATGCCGAACTTCTTCGCCACCTTGCGCGGCAGCGCATACTGATAGGCGCATCCGGGCATGGTCTGGTGGAAGGCGGTGTCGAACACGCCCACGTTGGGAACGCCCTTGGCCGCCTTCTCGCAAGCCTCGATGCCCTGAAGGTTCGCCGGGTTGTGGAGAGGCGCAAGCGGCACGCATTTGCGAATGAGCGCCTTCGCGGCGGCGGTGATCTTCGCGGGAGCGGAGAACTTGTCGCCACCATGCACCACGCGGTGGCCGATGGCGTCGATCTCGCCAAGGCTCTTTACCACGCCGCACTGCGGATCGCACAGCACCGCCATCACCTGCGCAATGGCCTCCACGTGGTTCTTCATCGCCACCTCGCGTACGACCTTGTCGCAGCCCGTCTTGGTGTAGACGAGCCGCGACCCGGCTATGCCGATGCGCTCCACCAGCCCCTTGCAGAGCATGGTCTCGCCCTTCATGTCGAAGAGCTGGAACTTGAGGGACGAAGAACCACAGTTTACTACGAGGACCTTCTGAATCGCTTTCTTCATTGGTTTTGTAGTTGGGTAGTTTGGTAGTTGGGTAGTTAGGCGAGCGGCGGTTGGGCGGCTACTAGCGGATCTTGATCTTGAAGAACTGGTCGCCAGCTTCCTTGCGGGCCTTCACCGTGAGGTTGAGAAGCTCTGTGGAAACGTCCACCTTGCCGTTCGCGGGCACCGTAACCTTTCCTGCAACGGTCTCGGTCCAGGACTCGTCGGAGAGCGCCTTCTTCGAGAGGAGCACGATCTCGAACTCGGGATCAGGAACGGCGGCCAGCAGCCTTCCGCCCGTCACTGGCTTCGTTTCGCAGGAGATGATGAGCTTCATTCCGCCCTCGGTGCTGAACGAATCGACCTTCACCTCCATCTCTGGCGCGAGATCGTCAGGATTCGTTCCGCCGCTCAGCAGATAGGCCATCGCGAGGCTGGCGGCGTCATCGCCGGAGAGCACGCTCATGAGCCTGGGCACCACATAGTCGCTGCCCGTTGCGAGCTGGGCAAGACCGAGGTTGCTGTAGGCCTGGACCGTCGCGAGCAGGTTCGGATTGACCTTCGTGAAGAAAGTGTTTCCGCCTGCGGAACCCTGGGTGGCAAGCGAACCGTTGGTCACGTACTCCCACGCATCCGGGAAGCCGTCCTGGTCGGTGTCGCAGTCCTCGATGAAGATCGTCACGCAGGGCACGGCGGAGCTGGGCTCCTCAATAACGACCTTTGCCGGCTTGTACACATCGGGATCGCTGCCGCCGATGCCGTTGGCGTAGCCCCAGCTCTCCCAGCTGTCGCGCTTGAAGTTGCCGTTCGTGTCGATGTACGCGCAGAGGTAGTAGGTGCCAGCAGGAACCGCAAGCGTTACGGCATTGACGCCCTCGACGCTCTGCGATGCGAGATCAGTCACGTTGGACACCCAGCCCTCCGACACAGGCACGCCGGAGAAGTCGGGCGAGGTGAACGCCTGCACGTGGATGAGGTTCTGGATGTTAGAGGCCTTATTGGAGACCTTGTCCAAGATCGGACCGAAGTACCTCACGTTCGCGGCGATTGCGCCAAGACGGCGACCATCGTTCATCATGCCGGAGGCCTCAACGCGGAACTCCTGCGTAGCCCAGTTCGGACTGGTGAACTTGGCGTCGAGCATCGAGACGCGCCACTTGTAGCTCTGCTTTGAGGAGAACACATGGCCCTTTGCGGTGACCATTCCGTCGTAGAGCGGAGCCGTCCAGCTGTACACGCCCTGCGAGTTGCGGGCAGGCGCACGCCTGTTGCCGGAATCGTACACCACCGTGTCGGAGCTGTCAAGCACCTGCAGGCGGAACGCCGGGTAGTCCTTGATCTTGTAGCCGTTCGCGTCAAGTGCCTCGTGACGCCACTTGAACGTAACCGTGGCGCCTTGAGTTGTGCCCTTGGGCGCCACCGGCACTGCGGCCGTCTGCGTACGTCCGTATTCGTATGCGTTCACAAACGTGACCGCGGCGAACGAGTCAAACGTCCACTTCTCCGCGGAACCGTTGCCGTAGAGCACACGGTACGTGGCGTTAGTGAGACTGGTGGTGATGGCAGAACCGTTGTGCGTGGACTGCCAGGCAGCGGTGAGCGTGCCCCAGTCGAGGTCGAGGAGGCCATCGGCCACAAGGTCCGCTTCGGTCAGCATCGGGTGGCCGCCGAGATAGATCTCGCGGTCAAGCACCACTCCGTTGTACAGCACGTCGCCAACTCCCAGTTCGCCGTTGACGGCCGTGCGGATCACGCGGATTCGGCTCGTTGCGTTGGCGGCAGGCCTGCCCTCGGCCTGAGTACCCCCTACATCCGTTCCGCCACCAAGACCATTGTCGTCGCCGTCTTCGGTCTGCAGAATGCGGAATGCCGTCTGCAGAGACTGGTTGGAATAGTAGTATCCGTTTACAGTCGCGCTGCGGTCGGTAAGCGCATCCGCCGCGCCGAAGTCTGCCGCAGCAGTAAGGCCGGAGATGTTCATGCGCGCCATCTGCGGCGCGACGTCCGTGAGCTCCACCGAGAACGAGGCCGAAGACCAGCCCACGTCAACGTCGGCCGCGACGCCGAGAGGCTCGCCTGGCGTCCACACGCCGTTGCCGTCCATGTCGGCAAAGGCGATGAACATGTTCTTGCCCTCGCGGAGATGGCCGTACTTCGTGAGACCGGCCGCACTGTTGTCGTTGCCACCGCCATTGTTGTTATCGCCACCGCCGTTGACGGCGTTCTCGTCGGACCAGGAGAGGTAGAACCTGCCCGAATTGCCCACGTTGACCTTCTGGGTTCTCCAGCTGACCATCACATAGGAGTTCTTGAGGTCGAGAACCTCCCAGACCGCGTGCTGATCGTCCATCGCCACGAGGAACGGCCACTGGTTCTGAAGATCGTCCACTCCAAAGTCGATCGTTACGCTGCCGGTGACGTAGTTGATGTCGCCCACCTTTACGCCATCGACCAGCATCTCGCCGAATTCGTCAGTGCCTTCAAGCTTCCTGTCGTTGAAGCGGTTTCTCCAGTCGCGCACCATCTCTTCGGCATGGTACTCGCCCTGCCAACGCCATTGGGAGTTGAGGTCCTTGAAGCGGATCTCAACGCTTCCAGGCTCGACTGCTCCCGGGCCAAGGCTGAAGTTGACCACTCGGCCTCTGTTGGAGCCCAAGACATGCGTCTTCTCGACCGCCGCACCCGGCGCAGGAATCGTCCAGGAAGCGTCTGGCATTCCCGTCATCTGCTTGTCGCCCCTGTTGGACTGCGACCAAGCCTGCACGACAACCGCGCTCGAGAAGTCCTTCTTTCCGTTGTACACCACGCTCGCCTCGATCACGGGCACCGGGTACTCGGAAAGCGTGGAGCCATCAGGGCCAAGAATGGCCTCGAGATCCGGACGCGTTCCGGCCTGGTACTCTGCCCAGTTACTCCATCCGTCGTCATCGGCGTCCTTATGGGCGTCCCACAGGCCGCGCGAGGCCACGTCTACGCCGAACTGGTCTTCCCAGATGTCGCTGATCATGTCGCCGTCGGCAAACATCTGGCCGAGGTAGAGCGAGCCGACGCGCAGGAAGTAGTCAGGCACGCCCTGTCCGAACGTGTTCGGCTTGATCGGGCTGACGGCCGGGAAGCCGTACTTGACGAAGCCCTCGGAAATGAGGTACTCGGCGTAGTTGGAGAGCTGATCGTTGTCATGGTCGCCATAGGCGGTCTCATCCGCAATGCCGTTGAGACGCTCCCACCAGTCAGGCATTCCGTCCTTGTCAGTGTCGCGCTTGTCAACGAACACCGTCTCCGTCACGCCGCCGGGCAGCATGCCGCTTGCGATGTCGCGCAGATACGCCTCGCGCGCCGTCATCTCCGTGCCGGAGGCATCGGGCCACTTCACAAGAGAAGCCCAGTCGAAGTCCTCAGGCGCGCCATACCTTGCGATCGCAATTTCCTGCCACCAGTCGGGCATTCCGTTGCCGTCGATGTCGGCAAGGGCAGAGTCGCCGTCGGCCGTGACCTCCCATGCGTCAGCCGCGCCGTCGCCATCCCACATCTGTTCTGTGCGCTTGGCGAACGCGCCGCCCAACGGAACGAGGTCGGAAGTGCCAACGAAGCCGCTGCGGATCTCGAACGCATAGAGCGTGCTGTTCGTCTGGAAGTTCGAATCGGCCTCCGCCATGTAGTTGAGGAAGAATTCGTGATAGAACCGCTCGGAACTGTAGTTGTACATTGAATAAGGATGCGCGGTGTTCGAGAATAGGATCTTCTTGACCTCGCCAAGGGCCAGAATCTGGGCGTCGGTGTTCGCCTGATTACGGTCGTTATAGACCTCCTGCGCGGAGGCAGTGCCGCCGAAGAACTCGCTCCAGTAGCGCGAGTCGGCGCAGGAGCCGTCCATGAACGGCAGGTGACCGCATGTATTCTGGATCCAAGGCACCCAGCGGTAGTTCTCGTACACGGTGCTGCGCACGGGCAGAGCGCTCCACCAGCCTACCTCGAAGGTGCCGGCGGGCAGCACGCCGTCCATGTCGCGCACGTTGTCGAACACGCACTTCGTGAATCCAGCGGGTTCCCAGAGAACGTCCGTGGCGTTCACGGCGCCGGGGAGAGCCTGGAACGCATAGTGCTGCAGCAGTTCGGCGGGCAGCATCTCCTTGCCGTCGTTGTCGTTGCGGGTGGCACCTCTCAACCAGGCATTGTACACCTCTTCGCGCTGCGCGGCAACGTCATCGAAGCTCATGCGCTTCTTGTAGGACTCCTTGATCTCGCTGAGCGAGCGCACGCCGTCCCACACGCGGACTTCGTCGATATAGCCCTGGTAGAAGTTCGAGTAGCTGGCCCACTCGGTTTCGGGCGTGAGGCCGATCGCTTTTTCATCCATGGCCTGCGCGCCAAGCACGAACGCGCAAGGCAGGTTGAAGTAGCCGTTCTCAAGAACGGGGAAGTTCTCCATTCCGATCACAGCTTCCTGCTGCAGCACCACGAGACCATTCGCGGGCTCTAGCGAGGTCGCGGTAATGCCAGAGACGCGACCATCCTGATGCAGCTTCAGCTCCTTGCCGTCGTAGGTGAGGGCAACATGCTGCCACTTGCCGGCCTCGGGAACGGTGCCAACAACCGTTGGCGAACCAGGACCAATTCCGGAGGGAACGGCATCCGAAGTGTCGAACAGACCATACACGCGGCCGTCGGCCTTGATGCCGATGCGGAAGTTGGCGCGCACCTGCGCCTCGTTGTTCTGATAGGTGGAGGACGTGTATCTGGCCACGCGCTCGAGAATCACCTGCTCGCGCTCAAGGTCCTCGGGGCAGATCCAGGCCTCGACTGTGAACTGGCGCAGCACGTCGTACTGATCGCCGTTCGGACGGTGGAAGTAGCCGGAGTACGAAACAGCGGCGGACTCGGAACCCGGGAACCAGAGAGCCTGACGGCGGTCGGGATCGGAGAACTTGAGCGGATCAGAGATGGCATTGCCCGTCATAGCACGCTCGTCGGCGTCGGCGATGCGGTCGTTGTCCGTGTCGTAGCCCTCGTTCTCCTCGAAGGAGTACATGAAGGTGCCCGACGTCGAGCCTTCCATCGTCTTGCCGCTTCCAACGGACCAAGACCACGGATACATCATGAAGTCTGGGCTGTCAGCGTATGGATCAAGCTGGTAGTACTGGACTGTGTAGCTCGCATTGTTGAGGGCGGTGGAGTCGGTGTACCACAACGGAGTGGGGTCGGTGTGCGTGGGCATCGGCGAGGTCATGTTCACGAGCAGAGCTTCGGAGTTGTTCCTCAGTCCATCGCCGTCGGCATCAGCCTCGGGCGCACCCATCATCCAGGGATAGGCGATTGCGTCGAACTTGGGCTCCTCGCCGTTCCAGGGCATCTGCGGCCAGGCCGTCCAGCCATTATACCAGTGGTTGATCATGCCCATGTACTGCTGGCCGATGATGTCATAGTCAAGCGTGCCGTCCTGCACGCTGCCGAGCAGCGGGTTCAGGCCGTGGAACAGCTCGTAGAAGTCGTCCATGCCGTCAGAGTCTGTATCCCACTTGCGCGGATCGGTGGTGAGGTAGCCGAGAGCAGACATGCGCTGGCCGTTCGGGTCAAGGGCCGCAGGGATGAGCATCACGCGATATCCCAACTCGTCATAGTTCATCATGAACTCTGTGTAGTTGTTGATGCGCACCCAGTCCCACTCCCTGGGCGGCTGCACGAAATAGCCGAGATATTCGAACTGCCAGGCTCCAGTGGCTGCGAAGCCATTGTCCTTGCAGATCTTGTAGAAGGTGTCGCCGTCCATGATGTTCATGGGCAGGAAGCGCACGAACTTGCGCGAACCCTGGGGACCGTCTGGCATCCAGCTGCCCATCAGAGGCGTCTCGCTGTCGTCGAAGCGGAGATGGCGCAGCGACTGCACGAGATACTCCTGGAAGTTCTGGAGTCCGTCGTGGTCGAAGTCGAAATCGCGCCTTGTGCCGGTACGCGGGTCTCTCGACGAACCATCGAAGAACGCACCTCCTGGGGAAAGCGTATATGCATCGGCGCCATACGTGCCGTCCATGCCGCCCGTGATGTAGAATCCTGCTGCCGTAGCGCCTTCGGCTCCAAGACCATCGCCGCGACGGATCATCGTAATCACACCATCGTCGCGATCGGCGCCGACAGGCGAGGCGGAGGCGTCGAAGAGGATGCCTGCGAACTGCCTCTCCCACGCGTCAGGCAGGAGGTCGCCGTCGGTATCGACCGTGCACGGGTTCAAGCCGCCGCCGCGGATGCAGAGCTCTCGGTTGTTGGGATCGGCAAATTCTTCAGCCGGCATGCCGTCACGGTCGCCATAAATGAAGGTGAAGCGATGGCCCTGAAGCGAGGTGGACTTGCCGTACACCCATGTGCCAATCCAGGCAGCCCCTTCTTCGCCGTCGTCCAGTCCATCACCGTCGGTATCGGCATTGTTCGGGTCAGTCGGGAAGAACTTGTTGAACCAGCCGCTTGCAATGCCAGGATGCTGGGAATAGATGCTCTCGCACGCCGCGTACGCATTGCAGGAGTCTGTGCCTGCGTACTCTCTCACGAGGTTGAGGCCGTCGTTGTCTCCGTCAGCAGTGTCGGCAGCGCGGTTGTCGTTCGGGTTGTGGGCTACGTAGAGCTCCCATCCATCCGGCACGCCGTCGCCGTCAGTGTCGGCTCCATGGTTCTCGCTCGCGTAGTTCTGGCCGTTCATGGACTCCGTCACCCATACGCGCTCCTCGTAGGCAACGTTCGGGTTGGTGGTGCCGCGGCGGAACACGCGCTCGTGGTGGCGCTGAGTCCTGTCGTTCCAGAGCGCCTTGTCGGCCGCCTTGGAGAAGACGAACGCCTCGCCGGCGTCTTCGTCCCAGCCCTCCATCGCGGGCGTCGCCTCGTAGCGGTACTTGAGGAGGAGGTACTCGTCGCGCGCCGTGTAGGCCTTGGTGTTCACGGGCTCACCGGCGCCGTTCAAGAACCTCGAACCCGCCACCACGGAGTTGGGCTCCCAGCGCCTGCCAAGGAAGCCGTGGTCGTTAATGAACCAGCCTGTGCGCGGATCGAACCCGAACTGGTTGTACACCTGATCGTGGATGAGCGCGAGGGGCTGGCCGAGGGCGACGGAGACGATGTTCGTGTTGCCTTCGAGCAGAAGCGAAGTCGCGGAGAGGGGCGGCAGCCCGGCCGTGCCGCGGTTTCTCGGCACGCAGATCGCATCAGGCTTGCCATAGCGGAACACCGCGATCGCGTTCACGTTGGTGACGCCGTCTGTGAACTTCCACGTGTCGCCATCCATCGTGATGTAACTGCCGCCGTCGTTCGGAATGGCGAACTCGCCAAGTCCTTCGATGTTGACGATGGCATATTCGGGATCGGTCTCGCAGTAGGCCATGAAGTCGCCGTCGGCGTTCATGCCGCCGTTGTTGGCGCTGTCGGCCTTGACGGGGTTCATGCCGCGCATGATCTCCCACAAGTCGGAAAGACCGTCGCCGTCGGTGTCCCAGTTGATCGGGTTGGTGCCGAGCGCATACTCCTCAAGATCGGTAAGGCCGTCGTTGTCGGTGTCGCGCCTGTCGGGATTCCCGTCGGCGGCAACAGTCGGATCAAACGCGGCAGCGATCTCCTCGGGGGTCAGCTCCTCGCCCGTTGCAATGTCGTCGATGGTGAACTTGGAGCCGCGCAGACGATTGTCGATGCCATCCACGCCAACCATTGCGCTGTACCAGAAGAAGTACTCATAGCCGTCCGGGAAGCCGTCCTGGTCGGTGTCCTCCATTGTCGGGTCGGTACGCTTCTCGGGGATCCAGCTGTCAGCCCTGTTGAGGCCCGCGGTCCAGTTGGCCACCTCGGCGGCGTTCTCCGGGTTGGGCAGACGGCGAATCGCGTTGCCTTCCTCGTCGGTGTCATCAACCCAGAGGTTGTTCACGCGGGCGATTGCGTTGGACTCCGCCTCGGAGAACGAGGGAATGGAGATCCAGGCTCCACGCACGTTGCGGTTGAGCCCGTCATTGTCGGCACGGAAGTTGAGGCCCTTGTGGAAGCCGCGGATCTCGAGGATGGCCGTGAAATCGCCGCCGAGACGCGGCCAGTTCTGGACGTTCTCCACAAGCGCGCCGCCGCTGGCGGTTGTCGCGGGCAGGTAGTCGCCATCGTCGTTCACCCCTGCGAGGTTCATGAGGTCTCCGCCCTCTTCGAGTTCGTACCCCGCGAACTGGAAGAGGCGCCCGCCGTTCCACGTGGTGTTGGCGGCATATACGTCGGGGATGCCGTCCTGGTTGATGTCGCCCACGTTGTCCTCGGGGTCGCGTTCGACGGAGAAGATGGCCTCCACCATCGTACGCGGATAGGACGTAGCCTCTTCATCCTGCTCAGGCATCTGCACGCGGTTCTCGCCCGTGGATGTGCCGACCTCCGGCTGCACGGTGCCGCTGAGGTGGGTGGAGTTGTTCTCCTCAACGTCGAAGTACAGCCAGCAGTAGAAGTAGCTGTCCTTGCCGTTGCCCGGATTGTAGGTGTAGTAGGAACCGTAGTAGGAGGCCTGGTTGTACCATGTGCCGGCGTTGTCGACTGCGTAGTCGCGGCTGCCTGCCGGGCCGAGACTGCCGTTGTCCCTGTCGCCAACCTTGTAGCCGTATGCGTAGATCTTCGGGTTGAGGTCGTTGGCAGGCTGGAAGTCCCAGTACTGAGTGAAGTTGCTCACGCGGGTTGGATAGTCGGTTGACGTCGACCACACACGGCCCGCGCCTATGCCCACGGCTCCTGTGTACTTCTGCGAGAACGCGGAGAGTGCGCCTGTGTTCGGACGGCGAGGCGTGATCTCAAGGCCCATCGAAGGATCGACCTTGTAGTACCAGGTGCGGGTGTCGGTTCCGCCGTCCTTGTCCTGCACCGTGAGCGTGACCTCCTTGTGGCCGGCGCTAGTGAAGAGAATCTGCTTGCTGTATGTGCTGGTGACGGGCTGCGTGGTGGTCTGGGACGAGCCGTTGTAGCTCCATGTCACCGTCATGTTCGCCTGGTCGGCCGCAACATCCTTCACGTTCCATATGATGTTGAACGGCACGTTGAGCGCGGCAGGCTGCGCGTTCGTGGAGGGATCAGCGCCAGGACCGATCTCAGGCTCCATGTTGCGGATGAAGACGTCGAAATCAGTCACAGGCTGATAGTACTGGCGCCATGTCTTGTTGGGGTCGGCCGTGCTGGTGGTGGTCTCCTTGACCCATGCGTTGATCCTGAAGCCCTTGTTCTCGCTCTCAGGCGTGCCGTCAAGTTCACTGAAGTAGAAGAAGCCGGTCTTCTGGCCGTTCTTGAACTCGATCTCGTAGCGGTTCAGAACGGGGAGCATTCCGTCGTTGGCGCCGTTGCGCGTGACCGACAGTTCCACCGTTATGTGTTCGCTCACGTCGAGGCCGGTAGGCGGCACGTTCAGTTCGACGTTGATTCGGCCGTTTACAGGACCAGTTGCGCTTTCATCGAAAACGCTGTCGCCGAGCGCCGGCGAGAGCGAGATGGCAGGCGCATCGATCACGGTGACGTTCACGACGAACTCGGGTGCCTCGTCGAACTCCTGGTCGGTCATGTCCTTGTCGCGCACCTTGGCGGTGACCTGGGCATTGCCCGCGTTGCTGAAGGTGTGGCTGACGCTCTTGCCGGCAGGTGCGCCCTTGATCACCTTCTTCTCCACCACTTCGCCGTTCTCCCAGAAGCGCAGTTCGGTGTAGGCCTTGTTCTCGTCTTCAAAGTCGAAGTAGTTGACGCCGGGATCGGCGATGCCGATGGAGAACGTCTTCTGCACGCCCATCGGCACTGCGGCGGTGAACGTGCCGCCGCTGTTCTTGACGGGCGTGTCGTTCATCGAGATGTAGGAGACGCGGGGCAGCACATTGGTGACATTGATGAAGAACTGCTTGCCAACCCAGGCTCCGATGATGTTGTCCAGGGAGTTGTCGTTCGACTCGCGCACTTCCACGCCGAAGCTGAGCGTGCAGCCATTGTAGCCGTCTTTCAGCAGAATCGACGCCTGTGAGTTGGCGGAGGCATAGCCTGGATACACGCTCACGCTCGTGCCTGTGCCGCTCTGCGAGGCGATGGTGACCAGATTCGAGGTCGTCTCGTCGAGAGGATAGATGAACAGGTAGCCAGGCTGGCCGTTGTTCTCCTGGAACTCTGCGGAGAAGTCGAACGTGACCTTTGCGGTCTCGCCTTCCTGATAGTTGGCCACGCCCTTGTCAAGAGTCGCCGTGATGGTCTTGGGGGCATCGACGTTCACGAGAATCGTACGCTCGGGCGACCTCGCGCCGCCGGAGTTCATGACGTAGAACTTGGAGTGGTAGGGATTGCCCGGAAGAGTGGCGGTGACATAGCGGCGGGGGACGGTGAGCTTGCCGTTGTTGGCGGTAAGACCGGAGATGACTGCGTACGCTCCGCTGCCGTTGTTGTCCCAGTAGACGGTATAGTTGCCGGTGTCGTTGAGCTCGCCGATGACATCGGTGATTTCAACGGTGAACGGATGCTCCACGTTGCCGGGTATGCCGAAGAACTCCTTGTTCTCCTCTGGCAACACCACCTGAAGCGCACCGCCGGCGTAGTCGATCGTCACCGTGCCGGGCGTGAAGGTGCCTGTGAAGAACGCACGCGCCCGATCTGAAAGCGCGCTTTCGTCGACGGCGAACTGGATGCCCTTGAGCGTGAGCGCGTCGGCCCTGTTCGCGTAGAGGTAGAGCATGCTGCCCGATTCAGCCGCGGAGCTGTCTCCCTTGTGGATGGTCATGGTGAGCTCGCGCTTGCTGTACTCGTCCTTACCGCTGCCGATGGTCGACACGCCGATGTACTTCCAGGGATCGACAGAGGGATCGTCCTTCATCGTCGGAATGAGGTGCACCACGAGGTCTTCGTCGTTCGTCCAGGCCTGGGTGAGGTTGAGGTTGATGGCGGCGACGGAAGTCTTGTAGTCGGCGGAGGTTGCCACCTCGTCGGGATCGATCTCCACCGTCATGCCGGGCGGCAGGGCCTTGGTGATGTGGATCGTGCGCCATGTGAAGTTGGTGAGCATCACACCGGCGGCGTTGTAGACGTTGGTGGGCGTGGCGGCCATGAAGATTTCGGTGTCTAATCCTTCCCGGAGGCCCTTGACGCGGAATGTGACCAGCTCGTCGTTGGGCTTGATGGAGATCTTGCTCACCTTGCGAGTCACACCGTCCATGAAGGCGTACTCGGTTTCGGTGCCGTTCGCCATTTCCGCGATGGTGGGATCCTTCGTCCACACATAGAGCGTCTGCTCCTTTGCGCTGCCGCCCGGTATGGCGAGGCGAGGCATCGCGGGAGTCGCGGTGGTAGAGTTGGCGGCGATGTTGCGCCAGATGGTGGCGCCGCTGGCGGTTGTGTCTTCGGAGGTGGTGCTGTCGAAGTCAATTGCCTGGATGTAGATGCCGGCCAGGCTGAGGTCGTAGTCGCGGATGTTGTTGTAGGTTGCATCGGCCGTCACGACGCTCTGGTGATAACCGCCGTTCTGAAGAGTCTGCTCGCCGAAGAAAAGTTGGAGCTGATTTGCGTTCTTGTACGCAACTCCGCTGTTGACCGCGGGGAAGAAGTTCCAAAGCGACTCGTTGAGCATGTAGTACGACTCGCTGTACCCCTGGCCGTTGACGCTCATCGCCTCGCCCTTTCCGTCGGGACGGACGAGCTTGAGCGGCATTGCGAGATCGCCGCGCTGCACAACGTAGGAGCAGATGAAGTCCGTGAAGAATCCATCGTCGGACTGCCTAAGCGACTCTATCTTCGCGTATCTGACCTGACCGCTGACCCACAGACCCACCTGCGGCATGTTGTTGGTGTCCGCAATCGGATCGTTGGGGCCCACATGCTGGAGCGACCACGGATTCCTCCACTGATCGGGATCCGGCGCTGCATCGGGGGCAACGTCGCCGCGGCGGCGGTTGACTGTGCGGATCTTGAACTTCACCGTCTCGCCTGCAACGAGCGGCTCGTTCAGGTTGGGGAACGTGCGGTCCACCGTCTCCGCGTCGGAGTAAACCTCGATCGAGCGTATGTCGCCCGCAGCCTCGGCCGTGCGCGGCAGGGCGCACGCGAGCGCGGTGAGCGCCATCGCCAATATGCCAAGCGTTTTCTTTGTCTTCATGTTGCCGCTTCCTTCCGTTGAATCTCTTCCGTCCGTCATTTAGAGGCAACGGGCACCGCCGTCGCCTTCCCCTCGGCCACGGCCTTTTGGTCCGCCGCCTCCTTTTCGATGCGTCGCCGCACTATGCCGCGCACATCAGCCAACTCTTTCTCCATCTTCGCGTTCGCTTTCGCGTACGCGTCGACAAGTAGCTTCCATCCCGCGTACTTCGCGGGGTTGCCGTCCAGTTCGGCCTTGATCTGCTCCTCCGTGGCGTCCTTGCCCAGCTTCGCACGCGCACGCTCCTTCAGATCGTCCATCTGCCGCTTGATCTTCGCAAGGGCCATCGCCGTGCGCTTCTGCTGCGCAACTTGATCCTTAAGCGCCTTGCTGTAGGCGGGGTCCTCGGTGCGCGACACATACACCTGGTTGCTGGCATTGCCGCCGCTGCCTTGCAGCACAGACTCATCTGGCTTCCTTTCGCAGCCCTCAAAAGCCACGAAAGCAAGCAAACACACCACCGCCACAAGCGGTGCAAGAATCTGTACTTTCTTTTTTTCCATTCGATCGATCAGCCTCGGGAACACTGAACCTCCCGAAGCCGATAAACATTTTATCATTGTTTGGACTGTTGTTGCAAGGGGTAAATGATTTTTTTTCGGGTGAATTGAAATCTGCCGGACATTCTCTCAGCGCCATGGATATCGATAACACGCGCGAACATTGCTCGCGAAAAACATCGCCATCAAACCACATCTCGCCAGCCAAATCACCAAACCCCTCAAACCACCAACCTATTCCCTATCACCTATTCCCTATCACCTGTTACCTATTACCTGCCATTGGTGCGCCCGGTGGGACTTGAACCCACACTCCTTTCGGAACTGGAACCTAAATCCAGCGTGTCTGCCATTCCACCACGGGCGCAAAATTCTCAGAGCGTCTCGAACTCCTCCCACCCCTTGCGCGCGGGCGGTCCGTCGAGAAGCGCGTTCGCCGCCGCGTTGCCCACGAAGCGGCCCTTCGCGGGATCGAACTCGAGAGACGGCTCGCCGAGACGCTGCGCCACCGCGCCGAGCGCCAGCACCTGCGAAAGCGGGCCCGCCACGTCGAACGACGAGTTGGCCTTCTCCTCGCCGCGCACGGCCTTGATGAAATTGAGATAGTGCCCGCTCTTGCCGCGCGGGAAATCGCGCATCGCGCTCTTCACCGACGGGTCGCGCGGATCGCCGCCCGCCACGAGCTGCAGAGGCGAGCCGTGGCTTGTGCGCGCGAACACGCGGCCGTCCTTCAGATGAAGCTCCGCGCCGCAGTCGCGGCGACGCCATTTTCTGTCGGTGACGCCTACGAGGCTCGCCGGGAAATTCCCTGCGCCGTCGTGCCACACGATGTCGCATGCGGGCATCCCCTCGCCGCGCGCGGGGAAGGAGTAGCGTATCGTCGAGGCCATGGGGAAGACCACGGGCGTGCGGCCTTCGTTCTTCACGGTCTCGATCTTCGACGGCAGACCGAGGCGCAGAAACTCGTGAGCAGCGTCGAAGATGTGCGCACCCCAGTCGCCGAGCGCGCCAGTGCCGTATTCATAGAACGAACGCCAGTCGCCGTTGATGAAGTTGTGGTTGTAGGGGCGGAACGGACGCTGCGCGAGCCACACGTCCCAGTCCATCTCCGCCGGTTCCGCCTCTTCGCCGGGCATCTCCTTGAGCGTGCCCTTCCACTTGAACCAGCGACGGTTGTTGGCGCACATGTACGCGTCGATGCGCGTGACGTCCTTGATGTAGCCGTTCTCCACGAGGGACTTCATCTGCCAGTAGTTGGCGTCCGAGTGCCCCTGGTTACCCATCTGCGTGACCACCTTGTGGCGCTTCGCCGCGGCGGTCATGAGGCCGATCTCGCGGAAGTTGTTGCACATGGGCTTCTCGCAGTACACGGCCTTGCCCATGGACATCGCGAGCATCGCGGCGGGGAAGTGCGAGAAGTCTGGCGTGGCAACGCATACGGCGTCGATGTCGCGGCCGTGCTCGTCGAGCATCTTCCTGAAGTCCTGGTAGCGCGGCGCGGCGGGATGCGCCTTCAGCGTGTTGAGCGTGTGGTCGGCGCCCATCTGCGTGTCGCACAGCGCCACCACGTTCACGAAGTCGCGGTAGTAGGCGAACATGGCGAGGTCGCGTCCGGCCTGGTGGCCCACGCCGACGAACGCCATGTTCACCTTCCCGTTCGGCGACGCGGCCGATGCGCGCAGCGCAGGAAACGCAAGCGCGCATGCGGACGCCTTCAGGAAATCTCGCCGATTCAAGCGCATGTACTGATCTGCGCCTCCGCTACTGCTCGAACGCGCCGTCGAAGGCGAGAGTGGAAGGCGCGAAATCGACCTTGCGCACGAACTCGCACGACTCCTTCGCGCCGTGGAAGCGGTCCATGCGGCCGTCCTCCCACTCGACGGAGAGCGGACCCTGGTAGCCCACGTCGTTGAGCGCCACGATGATGTCCTCGAACTTCACGTCGCCGTGTCCGAGCGAGCGGAAGTCCCAGTACCTGCGCGCGTCGCCGAAGTCCACGTGGCCGCCGAACACGCCCACCGTTCCGTCGCCGTGGCCCCACCAGGCGTCCTTCATGTGCACGTGGAAGATGCGGTCCTTGAACGTGCGGATGAACTTCACGTAGTCGACGCCCTGGTAGCCGAGGTGCGACGGGTCGAAGTTGAATCCGAACGCGGGATGGCCGTCGACCGCCTCAAGCGCGCGCTGGGCTGACGCCGTGTCGAACGCGATCTCGGTGGGATGCACCTCGAGCGCGAACTTCACGCCGCAGTCGGCGAACACGTCGAGGATCGGCTTCCACGCCTTCGCGAAGGTCTTGTATCCTTCGGCCACCATCTGCGGGGACGTGGGCGGGAAGCTGTAGAGGTAGGGCCAGATGGGCGAGCCGGTGAAGCCGGTCACAACGCCCGCGCCCATGTTCTTCGCGGCCTTGGCGGCGAGCTTCATCGTCTTCACCGCCCACGCGCGCATCTCCTTCGGCTTGCCGCGCACCGACGCGGGCGCGAACTGGTCGTGGCGGACGTCGTAGACGTCGCACACGAGCTGCCCGGTGAGGTGCGTTCCGATCGCCCAGCACCCAAGGCCGTTCTTCGCGAGCGTCGCCTTGCGTTCGTCGCAGTAGGCCTTGGACTTCGCGGCCTTCTCGATGTCGAGATGGTCGCCCCACGTGGCGATCTCAAGGCCGTCGTAGCCGATCGCCGCCATCTTCTCGCACACGGTCTCGAACGGAAGGTCCGCCCACTGGCCGGTGAATATCGTCACTTTTCTCGCCATTGCTCTCCTCCTCAGATCTTCTTCCATACGTTGCCCTGCTCGGACGAGTCGCACACCGCGTCGATGAACTTCATGCCGCGCACGCCGTCGATGATTCCAGGGAAGTCGAGCTCGAGCGCCGTGGGCTTCCTCTTCTCCATCTTCGCGCGGATCGTGTCGCAGAAGTTGCAGTAGTTGTTGGCGAACGCCTCGAGGAACGCCTCCGGGTGGCCGCTCGGCGTGCGAGTGCAGCGGACTGCGCTCGCGCTCTTCGTGCCCACATACCCGTTGCCGCGCTTCCACACCTGCTCGGGAGCCTCCTGGTCGAACACGCGCAGATAGTTGGGATTCTCCTGATACCATGCAAGGGCCTTCTTCTCGCCATAGACCCAGATGTGGAGGTCGTTCTCCTCGCCGGGGGCGATCTGGGAGGCGGTGAGGACGCCCTTGGCGCCCTTCTCCATGTGGAAGAGCACGTTGCCGTCGTCGTCGAGCTTGCGTCCCTTCACGAAGATGGTGAGGTCCGCGAGCACCTCGGTGATCCTGAGGCCGGTCACGAACTCGGCGAGGTTCGCCGCATGCGTTCCGATGTCGCCCATGCAGCCGGCGCGGCCGCTGCGCTTCGGGTCGGTGCGCCACGAGGCCTGCATGTTCTCCTTGCCGGTGAGCTTGAAGAGCCAGCCCTGCGGATACTGCACCACCACCTTGCGGATCTTGCCGAGGTCGCCCGCCTTCACCATGTCGCGGGCGAGCTTCACCATCGGGTAGCCGGTGTACGTGTGCATGAGGCCGAACGTGAGCTTCGTCTTCTTCACGAGCGCGTCGAGCTCGAGCGCCTGCTCCACGGTGAGCGTCATGGGCTTTTCGCACATCACGTTGAAGCCGGCCTCAAGGCACGCCTTCGCGATGGGGAAGTGGGTGTGGTTCGGAGTGCAGATCGAGATGAAGTCCACGCGCTCGCCCTTCGGCAGCGCGAGCTCCGCCTTGATCATCTCGTCGTACGTGCGGTACGTGCGCTTCGGATCCACACCGAGAATGCGCCCCTGCTCGAGCGACTTCTCAGGATCAATGTCGAACGCGCCCGCGACGAATTCCACGCCGCCGTCCATGCGCGCCGCCTTGCGGTGTACTTCTCCGATGAAGGCGCCGATGCCGCCGCCCACCATGCCCATCTTGAGTTTTTTCATGCGTCAAGCCTTTCTTATGGTTTTGCGTGTCAGACAGTATAACCTATTTCGCCGCAGAATGCAATTGCAGAGTGAACGCGCGGCTTTACTTGAAAAGCCACATGGCGAGGCCGACGATCGGCGGCATGGTGACAAGCGAAAGGAGAGTGGTGCCAGAGACGATCCCCACGGAAAGCGGCACGTCGCGGCTGTACTTCGCGGCGAAGACCGTGGTGAGCGCCGCCACGGGCGCGCTCGACGCGGTGACGAGCGCCACGGCCATCGTGCCGTCGGGCGGACTGCACAGCCACACCGTTCCCAGCACCGCACACGGCAACGCCACAAGTCGCAGGAACGCCACCGCGTACGCCGCGCCGCAGCGCAGCACCGCTCCGAACGACGCCTCGGCGAGATAGTACCCGATCACGATCATCGCAAGCGGCGTATTGAGATCCGCAAGCATCTTCACCGGCTCTCCCACTGCCTCCGGAAGCGTCACCGAGAAGAGGAAGAACGGCAGCCCGCACGCAATGCCCAGCGTTCCCGGGTTCACGAAGAGCGTACGTGTGCTCACTTCCTTCGCGCTTCCGCACATCGTCACCAGCCCCCAGCTCCAGCACAACACATTGAACACCGCCACATACACAGCGCCGAAGAACACGCCGTCGCTTCCCAGAAGCGCCTGTTCTAGCGGGATCCCCATGAAGCCCGCATTCGAGAAAGTGACGGCAAAGCGCAACACGCTGCGACGTGCCAGCTCCGCCGAGCGAAAGCACAAACTCGCAACCATGCCGAGCGCATGCGACAGGACGGCGATACCTAGCGCCCAGCCTAACCCCTGCAGAAGATGACGATCGTACGGACGCTGGAACGCATGCACGATCACACACGGAGTGACCACCACCAGCAGCACCTCCACGAGTCCCTTCACCGTTGTCTCCGTTAGCACGCGCCTTTTGTTGCAGACATATCCCACACCCATCAGCGCGAAGAGAACGGCCACCTGCCGCGCAACTACCAGAAGGCTCTCAAGCACCGCACACCTCCATCCACATCGGCGCGAGACGGCGCACATGGCAGAACAGCACCGCGCATGCACAAGCGTCGTAGAGGGCGTCGTGCCAGACGCGTCCCGGGCAGAGCGCGTCCACCTGCGCCTGAAGGCCGAACGTGCGCACAACGTCGCCGAGCGCAAAGGACTCCATCAGCGGCCAGAACCTGCGCACGATGCGGAGTGTATCAACCCACGGACCAAACCGCGTGAGCGGCGCACGCTTCTCTAGTATGGTGCGTTCGGTCGAGGCGTTGTGCGCCACGAGCGGCACGCCTACGAGGCTGGATGCTAGTTCTGGCCACACGTCCATAAACGCCGGCGCCGCCGCGAGCTCGCCGCGAAGCTGCGCCCATCTTCCCGGCGCGCGCGGCGAGAACGGACGCTCCGGCGCTGTCTTGAGAAGATGCTCGCGCTGTGAACCCGCCACCGGCCCTTCCCTTCCGATCTCGACGAATCCGACCTGCCAAGGCTCGTTCGGCCAGCCCTTCACCGAGCCGGTCGTCTCGAAGTCGATCGCCACGAATCGCGCCACGCCGAAATCTGCCGCATCCACCATCAACTTGTCCGCCCTTCCACAAGCGCCTCGATCTCGGCGCGTCGCTCGTCGGCTGCTGCATAGCCTGCCTCAATGGCTGTGCGGGCGGTCAAGAAGTCGAGCGTGAAGATGTCGCCCACCGCAGGCTGGACGCACACGTCAGGAGCCTGGGCGGCAAGGGTGCCTCGGGTGACTTCGTTCTCGAGGATGCTGATGGTGTTGGCGAGTATCTCCATGATCTTGAGCGACTTCTTCGTGCGGCGATATCCGGGTGGACCCTTCCTGAGATTGATGTCCACCGCGATCACAGCATCCGCGCCGAGCTCGCGGCACACCGATATCGGCAGAGGATTCACAAGCCCTCCGTCCACAAGCTGACGCCCGTCGCGCTCCACCGGCGTGAACACTCCTGGAATCGCATAGCTTGCGCGCACTCCCTCCATCATGTCGCCCGTACGCAGCACCACCTCCTCGCCTGTCACGATGTCGGTGGCAACAGTCGCCAGCGGAACGGGCGACTCCGAGAAGTCGCCGTATGGAATGAACTTACGCAGTCGCTCCTCCACTCGCCTGCCGGTGAAGAAGCCGGTGACGGGCATGTTTATCTCAGCAAAGAGAGTCGCCGCGCCGGCCCAGTCGAGGCGCTCGGCCCAGGCAATCGCCTTGTCCACGGCGCCCGAAGCGTAGATGGCGCCCATGATCGCGCCGATGGACGTGCCCGCCACACAGTGCAACTTGACGCCCCACTCGTTCAAGCGCGCCAAGACGCCCAGATGGGCGAGTCCGCGCGCGCCGCCCGAGCCAAGCGCCAGGCCAATCTTTGTTTTCCTGCTCATCTACACCTCAATGCAGTTTCTTGTGTTTCAGTGCCAATAGTTTACATTCCCTGTGCGCCGCTTGTCAATTGCGCTTTGCAAATTCTTTTTGCATGTGTCGCACTCTCCGCGGAGATTTGATATAATTCCTCCATGAGCAACTTTCCTGAATACGAATTGGCGGGCATCGAGACGATCGCCCGCGGCGTGTGCGTGCAGAACGGCAGGGCGCTTCTCTGCCGCGCTAAGGGCGGCGCCACAACCTACCTTCCCGGCGGACACATCGAGTTCGGCGAGACGGGCCGCCAGGCCCTCGCGCGCGAGATGAAGGAGGAGATGAATGTGGACGCCACCGTCGGCCCCCTTCTCGGCGTCGTGGAAAACTCCTTCATTCAGCACGGGAAGCCCCACGCCGAAATCAACCTCGTGTATCGTATGGAGGTTCCGCCAGAAACAGCGGCAGAAGCCGCCGAGGACTGGATTGACTTCGAATGGTGTCCCCTTGACAACCTAGATACAGCCAACATCCTTCCCCCCGTCATGAAGAATTTCTTCACGAAAGAGACAGACTCAGGGATTAGGGAATATAGTGTATAGTGTCTAGTGCGTAGAAATAATAACGTTTACCCTAAACTCCTCGTTTGGATTTTAACGCAGAGTCGCAGAGAGGCAGAGGCTTTCGGCTGCAACAGGGGCAAATGTTGCAAATGGCAACATTGGAAATTGGCAACATTGGGACTGGCAACATTTCCACATTGGCAACATTCTCCAAGTCCGTGATTTTCCGAATTGTTATCTGTGACAATAAAAAACCCGCTCCAGGGTATGGGGAGGACCTGGAGCGGTAACGGACAGTTGGTTGGCTTTGTCCACTGATGAGTAGGCGCTGCCGCCAAAGAATCTACAGAAATCCTTGAAGATATTTTCATCTTATCATAACTCCCCCAGAAATCATTCGCCGATAATGAAAACGGCATGAAAAATCTAATATACTAGGCTAGATTTTAATGTTTCATATCTGTAGATAACCCGTTGACAACTTTTAATAAAAATCTAATATTTTTGGCTTGATTTTGACTCCATGTTTTGCAATCCCCAGTAAATAAAGGGGGAAACGCAATTTTGCTTCAATTTCCGTGACGCATAACGTATATGTTATTAACTCTATAGTTGCTGTTGATAAATCCTCTTGTATAAGTTGTCGCATTGGTGCGCCTCCTCACGGCAGCCTCGTTTTGCCAACATCGCGTGTTACAGCTACCTTCTCTCCCGCATGCACGGATGATGTAGCAACGCCACCTTAGCCTTACCACAAGGGCGAGGGCGGGGCGCCCTTGCCACATCGTGTTACGGCCACTACCTCTCATGTGTGCGATGATGTAGCAATGCCGTTCCCGGCCTTGTACTGAACATAGGTCCATCCCCCCCCCTTCCCACAGCGTGAACCTTCTCACACGATGCACGATGTGGCAAGGCCGCCTCGGCCTTGCACATCTACGAGGACACCTCTGAAGGAATTTTCCGAATTCCTTTATTGCCCATGATGTCTGCATTTGATTTTTGCGATGCACTTCCTGTCCCCGTTCCCATCCCCCACTTACCCTCTGAGCCAGTTGCAAAACCTGCTTTTTAGTTTCACGCAAAGTCCGCTAAGTTCGCAAAGTCATCCATGAAACAGAACTTCGCGTACTTTGCGAACTTGGCGTGAGATGTTTTTGGAGGTTTTGCATTACCTCATATCTCACACAGAGGCGCGGAGAGCGCAGAGATGATTGGTCATCCCGCTTTGAGCGGGTGCGTTTGTTTTCACCATTAGCCCGCCGCCCGCACTGCGCACGGGAATGTAAATGTTGATAACATCGTTATCGTTCACAAATGGCAGAAGAGGTTAGTTGAGTTGCAAAACCCGATGTGGCAAGAGCGCCATCGCCCTTGCAGCAAGGCCGAGGCGGCCTCGCCACATCATATCATGGACTCGTGGTCTTCCAATTGCTTCAAAAATATGTATTTGGCAATTGTGAACAATTGAGATTTGTGGGCAATACGAAGTTAAGGCAAGGTGAAAGAGATTCTTGAGATCCTTCCTGCCATAGCTTTAACTTTTCCTCCTGATTTTGGATCTTTCTCTTCGCCCTCTGCCTCTCTGCGCCTCTGTGTGAGACATTCAACTGTGGAGTTTAGTTTTAAAACCTCCAACACTCCGAAACTCCAACCAGCGAAAGCAATAAACATACGTCAAAGCAGAGCAATTTGCAATCAACTCCACCACCCAAACCCCGAAACTCATATACTTCGAAGCCTTCAAACTTATAAACTTTTAAACCTCCCCCCCTCTCTCCCTTCTTCCCCAACCGCACTCGTTGTGATATACTATGACCGATATGAACTTTAAGCCAGAGATAATTGTAGTCGGAGGTGGACATGCCGGTGCAGAGGCAGCTCTCATAGCTGCGCGAATGGGCGTGCCCACCCTTCTCGTCACTAGCCTGAAGTCGGCAATCGCCCGCATGCCATGCAATCCCTCGATCGGCGGCCTTGCCAAAAGCCACCTGGTGTTTGAGCTGGACTCTCTTGGCGGCGAAATGGGCTTCAACGCCGACCTCACCGCCCTTCAGGAAAAGACGCTAAACACTAGCCGCGGACCCGCTGTGCAGGCCACACGCGCTCAATGCGACAAGGCAGAATACACCCTCAGAATGCAGCGCGTAATTGCCTCACAGACCAATCTCGAGGTGCTCGAAGATGCAGTTGTAGAGATTCAGACGACTCCTCTTGACGCCGAAAGGCATGTTCAGACAATCGGTGTGACAACATCTGCACATGGCTTCATCCCCGCTCGCGCCGTCATTCTCACGACAGGCACATCCCTTCGCGGACGCATCTTCATCGGACGCGACGCGAAACCTTCTGGCGGCGATGGACGCCCCGCCGTTGATCAGCTTAGCGCATCGCTTGAACGCCTTGGATTCACGCTGATCCGCCTAAAGACAGGCACTCCACCGCGCCTCAAAGCGTCATCCATCGACTTCTCCAAGACTGTCGAACACCCAGCTGAAGCCCATCCTCCCTACTTTTCGCTACGCACACGGGCGCTGCTCAAGTCTGTTTCCACGTGGAAACGCGAAGATGATGCCCATGTAGAAGGCCTAAGATTCCCATACCGTGATGCCGCCGCATTGTGCGCGGCGGTCACTCCAGGGCGAATCGGACACGATAAGGGCGGCGTTTCCACGTGGAAACAGACCGACCGCGGCGTCCAACAACCCGAAAAGTGCGTTTCCACGTGGAAACAAGATCGTCTGAACGCGGAAATTATGACGCATAACGAAAATATAACGCACGATTACCCATTACCAGATTCTTCAGCTGCTCCTGAGGCCGACGTTTCCACGTGGAAACGTGCGGACGGATTGCACGCCCAGAATGTGCCCCGGCCAGAGGGTTGCGAAGATTGTTGTGATGTCTGTGGCGCGGGTAGGTCTTCGGGCGGGACTGTTTCCACGTGGAAACAGGATGAAGGTAAGGGCGCAGCTGGCGGGTGTGGTTGTCCCGTGGATATGCGGACGGGCGGCGGAACGGATTTTTGGGGCCAGCGTGGTGCGTGTGGCGATTGTAATGATGAGCAGCCGACCAAGAACGACGCCACTACAGCCGTAGAACACGGCATCACGGACGTTCAAAATGCCGCCTTGAAGAACAATGTTTCCACGTGGAAACAGACTAATGAACATTCTTCGGACGATGATGTGTGGGCACAAGAAAGGGCTCCATGGCCGTTGAACGAGCCGAAGATGTCCTGTTGGGCAACACGCACAACAGCGGAAACACACGAAATCATTCGCTCGAATCTGGACCGAAGTGCGCTTTACGGAGGGGCGATAAGCGGGACGGGCGTGAGATACTGTCCATCGATTGAGGACAAGATTGTCCGCTTCCCTGACGCGCCTGGCCACCATGTAATGCTAGAACCCGAAGACAGGGCCGGAACGATCATATATCCCAACGGTCTCTCGAACAGCCTGCCACGAGATGTCCAGGAACGTCTTGTCCATTCCGTTCCCGGTCTAGAGCATGCTGAGTTTCTCGCCTACGCCTACGCAATCGAATACGATGGCATTGACGCGCGCGAATTGAAGCATACGCTAGAGTCGAAGCGGATTAGCGGACTCTACTTCGCCGGACAGGTAAACGGCACCACTGGCTACGAAGAGGCCGCCGCTCAGGGCATCATGGCCGGAATCAACGCCGCATTTGCCGTGAAGGGCGAGGCTCCGCTCGTGCTAAGTCGGCAGGATGCCTACATCGGCGTCTTGATTGACGATCTCGTCACCAAAGGTACGGACGAACCATACCGCATGTTCACAAGCCGAGCAGAGCGTCGCCTGATACTGCGCCAGGACAATGCGCGCTACCGCCTATCGAACGCTGCCGACCGCATTGGCGTGCTCCCTTCCGACATCCGCGCCGAAACGCACCGCTTTCAGCAGATGATCGATGAAATCGAGTCGTCGCCAAAGCTTCTCAAGCAGTTGACCGCAAGGCCACCATCAGGGCATGAAGGGCATGACCTAGAGGTAGATGTCGCGACGGGAGTACATGGACGAGAACGCCTTTGTGAAATAGGTGAAAGTAATAGCGCGAGCAATGCAACGGACCCGGCTAATTGCAATGAACATGTGAGTGAGAAGGTGGGTAAGGATTCCGCAGCATGCAAAATCCCGCCAGAAGTTCTTGAGCAGTTGTCGATACGCGCCCGGTATGCGGGCTACATAACGCGCGAGGAGGCTGCCGCCGCACGGGCGAAACGTGACGAGGAGATTTCCTTCCCCGCTTGGCTTGATCTCGACAAATGCACTGCCGTGCGTTATGAAAGCCGGGAGAAGCTGAAACGCTACAAGCCCGAGACGCTTGCGCAGGCTTCACGCATCCCAGGCGTCAATCCTGCAGACATTGCTGTTCTTGCAATCATCATCAAACGTGGCCATATATAGTTATGCGTCAATTAACACATCTTCAGTTGTCGGTTGTGAATGTTGCCAATGTGAAAGTGTTGCCAGTTCCAATGTTGCCAATGCACAATTGGTCATTGGAACTGGATATTGGCAACACTGGCAACATTTCCACTTTCCCATTGCACATAAAAGGTAAAAGCGGTATACTATTCTGCCGTGAAACAAGAAGAATTAAAACTTACTGCGTTCTTCGGTTTGGAGGACGTGTTGCCGCAGTGCGGCGAGGTGTCGCGCGACGATATCGTGCGGAGGCTCGTGACCGGGCTTGCCGAGCGTCATGGGCTCCCTAGCGGGGACGAGCTAGCGAAGAGCGTCCTCGACCGCGAGGCGTGCGGTTCAACCGTCATCATAGACGGCCTTGCCGTGCCGCACGCGCGCATAGACGGGCTGAAGCGGCCGTATGCCGCGGTAGCCACCAGCGAGCGCGGCGTCGAATGGTCCGGCGAAGGCGAAGGCAGGGTGCATGTAGTGTTCCTCATGCTCATCCCGCGCGACGACCCGGCGCTGTACCTGAAGGTGCTTCGGGTGCTTGGAACCATGCTTGACGATCCGGCGGACCTCAAGCTGCTCGCAGGAATGATGAGCGCCGGAGAGGTGTTCCGCTTCCTCGAGAGCGGCAAGGCGTATCTCCCCAGGTTCCTCACGGCGGCGGACATAATGACGAACGACTTCAGGGCTCTTCCGGAGGACGGCACTCTCCAGACATGCATAAGCGCCCTCATATCGGAGCATGTCTCTGAACTGCCCGTGACCGACGCCGCCGGAAACCTCAAGGGCGTGGTGCGCGCCGACAAGCTGCTGCGCGCCTGCATCCCCGAGCACTTCCTCTGGATGGACGACTATTCCTCCATTCTCGACTTCGAGCCGTTCGCGCAGGTTCTCGACAACGAGCACAACACGCCGCTCACCACGATAATGGACGAAAGATATCCCGTCGTCTCCCCAGGCAGCCCCGCCGTGCAGGTCTCCTGCGAGATGATGAAGCACAAGAGCTCCAAGTGCTACGTGCGCGACGAAGGCCGCCTCGTGGGCATTGTGAAGCTGACGGAATTCCTCAACAAGATATTCAGAGAGTGATCGGGCGTCATGAAAAAGTTCTTCAACCCTAAGTTCATCCTTCAACTTCTCATCGTCTGCGGCGTGACGTTCGGCGGGCTCGAGGCGGGGCTTGCCACGAACGCCACGCAGGCGCTCACGCTCGCCGTGTTCTCGGCCGTCATCTCCACCACGCTCCTATTCTGGGAGCGCCGCGTGGGCGTGGCGTTCATAGGCGTGGCGCTGCTCGTGGGCTGCAAGGCGATGTCGCTGCGGCAGATGCTTGTAGGCACGGAGCTGGACATCATCCTCTTCCTTGTCGGCATGATGATCATCGTGGGCGTGCTGAAAGACCTCGGCTTCCTCACATGGGTGATCCAGCTCATCATCAGCAGGAAGAAGATGACGGGCGTATCCTTCACCGCGATACTCTGCCTGCTTTCGGCGGTGATGGCGTCGGTCGTGGACGAAGTGTCGTCCATCGTCGTGGTGCTTGCCCTCGTCTTCCAGGTGTGCGAGACGCTGAAGCTCAGGCCGCACCCGTTCGTGCTCATAGCCGTGATGGCCACCAACATAGGCTCGTCCGCAACGATGCTAGGCAATCCCGTGGGAATCTTCATCGGCAACAAGGCCGGCTTCACGTTCTCGCAGTTCCTCGTTGGCGCAACCCCCGTGGCGTTCGCGGCGCTCGTGTGCACGTTCCTGATCACGCTCTTCTGGTTCCGCAAGGATATCCATGCGATGTCGCAGGCGATGGAGGCCCACCGCAAGACGGGCCTCGGCCCGACCGCGAAGATACCCTACAAGGCCGGTCTCGCCGTGCTTCTCACCACCGTGGTGGTGATCGCCTTCCACCACCAGATCGAGGGACTGCTCGGGCTCACGGGCGCCGAGAACCACAACGCGTTCCTCATCATGACGCCGCTCGTGATGGCGGGCCTTCTGATGATTCTGCGCCCGTCGCGCGCCCGCCAGTACGTGGAGCACGACGTGGAGTGGTGGACTCTGCTCTTCTTCATGCTGCTATTCTCCATCTCGGCCTCGCTCAGCACGAACGGCATCACGGCCAACCTCGCCACAACGCTCACGCAGCACGTGAAGGGCGGTCCCACGGGAATGATCCCGCTCGTGGTGCTGATCTCCTCGCTGGGCTCTGCGTTCGTGGACAACATCGTGTTCGTGGCGTCCTTCACCCCGGTCGTTCAGGAGCTGATGAAGATGTCGTCGGAGTACTCCGTGCTCTGGTGGGCGCTTCTCTTCGGCGCGTGCTACGGCGGCAACATCACCGTGGTGGGCTCCACCGCCAACATCGTCGCCTCCGGCCTTCTCGAAAAGCACGGCCAGCATCCCATAAAGTTCAGCGACTGGATCAAGATCGGCGCGATGGTGGGACTGGTCACAGGAATCGTCGCCTGGCTGATGCTGCTCATTATGCCGGTGCCGAAGCCCGCAGGCATCGAAGCCGCCCCGAAGGCGGCAACTGTACAGAACGTACAACCAACCACTCCAGCCAAATGAACATGAATAAACTGTTATGTGTAGTGTTCGCCGGTGCCGCTCTCGCAGCGGTTGCCGGCGAATTTGATTTACAGAACGCGGAGTTCGCCAAGTACCACAAGGCGATCACCGGCCGCAACGCACCAGAAGGGATCGTCACGTTCGCAATCGACCCTAAGGTGTCGAAGAGCGGCCGCGACGCATACAGCATCGTTTCGGCGGGGAAGGGCGCCGCCATCACAGGCTCGAACATGCGCAGCGTATGGTATGGCCTCTACGACCTCCTCGAACGTCGCGGCGGATGCCACTGGTTCTGGGACGGCGACGTGGTGCCGAAACGCGACTCGATCGACCTCTCGAACCTCGACGTCCACGAGGAGGCTCACTACGAGTACCGCGCCATCCGCTATTTCGCGCACCGCGGCCTCACGCGCTTCCAGGCGGAACAATGGGGGCTCGACGACTGGAAGAAGGAGATCGACTGGCTCCTAAAGCGACGCCTCAACACGTTCATGCTGCGCATCGGGCAGGACGATGTGTTCCAGCGCGCGTTTCCGGAGACGTGTCCATACCCTGACGCGTCGAAGCCGCAGCCGGGAATGTACAGTGGCTACAACGACCGCACGCTCTTCTGGAGCCTGGAGTTCAGGGGCAAGCTGCGGCAAGACCTGCACCGGTACGCGTTCGAGAGGGGGCTCATGGCGCCGGAGGACTTCGGCACGATGTCCCACTGGTACTCGCCCACGCCCGATTCGTACCTCGTCGGGAAGAAGCCGCCGTTCCTTCCGCAGTCCAACTCCACGCACGCGGAGCCGCATCTGCGCGTGTGGGACATCCGTCAGGGCGACTGGGCCGAGGAGTACTGGAAGCTGACGAAGACGGCCCTCGACGCCTACGGCAAGGGTGCGCCCAAGCCGCTCCTCCTCCACACCATCGGCCTCGGCGAGCGCCGCTGCTACAAGGACCGCAAGGCCAACTTCGACCTCAAGGTGAAGACGCTCGACCGCTTCCTCGACATCGCCAAACGCGACTACCCAGACGCGAAACTGCTGCTTGCCGGCTGGGACTTCTACCACACCTGGAAGGCCGAGGAGGTGCGGGAATACTTCAAGACCCTCGACAAGGACCGCGTTATCCTCTGGGACTACGAGGCCGACTATCCGTCTTCCCGCGACAACCGCATCTTCACCAACTGGGACGTCATCGGCAAGTTCCCATACACATACTCCATCTTCCTCGCCTACGAAAAGGCGCTCGACGCGCGCGCGAACTATCCGCTCATTGAAAAGCGGCAGAAGCTCGTCCAGAACGATCCCTTCTGCAAGGGCTACATATTCTGGCCGGAGTCGAGCCACACCGACACGCTCTTGCTCCGCTTCTTCACGGCGAACGCCTGGGCCGACAAGCCGATTCCGCACGGCGAGGTGCTGGACGAGTTCTGCGCGAGCCGCTACGGTGCGAACGCAGAGGCGATGAAGGCCGCGTGGAAGGCCGTGCTGCCCGCATCGTGGCTGCGCGACTGGGGGAACAACTACTCAACGGCCGTGCTAGGCATAGGCGGCGAGGTCAACACCGACGTTCTTGGAGGGCTGATCGGGAAATGGGAGAAGCCCGTCTCCGCGGCGAAGGTTGCGTTTGAGATTCTGCAACGCGTTCCGTGGAACGATCCACTCGTGCAGCGCGACGCCATCGACATCGCGCGCATGGTCCTCGACCGTGCAATCGCCCTGCACGTGTGGCAGTTCGGCTGCGACCTCGCCAAATGGAGAAAGTCCGCCGGGAACGGAAACAACTCTCCCGCTGACCTTGTTGCCAGCGCGAATCGTATCGCCGCGCTCTGCGACAGGATGGCGGACATCCTTGCGCTTCACACGGACTATTCGCTGTGGGAGTCGTACCGGCGCCTCGACGCCGTTGAGAAGATCCGCAATCCGCTATTCGAGAAGACGCTCTTCGAGAACTCGTCTTGCGGCTACTGCCGCAGCCACCAGTACGAGCTTGCGCGCCACTGGTACGCACCGCACGTGAAGGCAGTGGCGGAAAATCTCGCTAAGGCCGTTTCCGCAGGCAACCGCAAAGCCGCCATAAAGGTCAATGCGGAGAAGGAGCGCCTCGCGCTCAAGGCGAAGCCTCTCGCATCTCTCGCGCCAACGCTTCCGCGCACCGAAGAAAACTTCCACCGCACCCTCCGCGAAATCGCCGCGCTCCTTGGCAATTGAGTAACCCCATGATGGACAAACTAAAGACATTCGCAAAGACATTGCTTGTCATCGTTTGCTGTTCGATGTCGGGCGGATGCTATATGTTTGAGACAAGGAGAGGTGAGTTCTTCAATTCGACGAGGGCCCTGTGGAACCTCGATAACAACTATAGATACTGGCCATTCCTCCCTACATTGGGCAGTTACCTATGCGTCAGCCTTGTGACCTGGCCAGTAGGGTTTGTAATCAATGAAACCGAGATGTGCGTTGTGGCACCTGCATACGACATCTTGTGGATGCCGTACGACTGTTACAAGTACATAGAGCGTGCTCCCGAAAGGCGAATGCAAAGAGAGAGGGCGAAGTCCTATGACCTCGCCTTTAACCACCTTGACGAAGCCCTGAATGACGAGCGTTATCTGTCGCCGACAAATACAATTCAGCGCGAGTCGCTGGGAAGGGCGCTTAAAGACAAGAAACGTGAAGACCTTACGTCGAAGCAGGCCGCGCGCATCCTCGCCGCCATTAGAAAGGATCCGTCCATGCTGCCGGATCTTTGCCACGTCGCCAAACAACTCGCCGTGTCTAATGCGGATTTTGAGTGGATCGTCAACCAAGCCGTCGAACACAAGAAGACTCTTAAAGAAGGGGAGCGCAATCCTATAGCGGACGCAGCCTGCGAGTCGAGGTACGTCACCGACGCGCAGTACGTAAAGTTAGCCAATGCCGGATGTTCCGCAAGCCAGATAAGATATTCTCGTGAAGAGCGCGACAGGCTCAGGAAAATGAAGGAGTTGGAAATCCGATATAGCATCGAAGGAGAAAAGCGCAAGGCGAGGGAACGCATATATACGGAGAGAACACGGAAGATAGAAAAGCAATTAGAAGGACAATGGAAGCAAGAGGCTCAGAAGAAGCAAGGGCCAAACACCCTATCGAATATTGTTCACAAATGACAATTGACACAATTGTTCACAAATAGCAATTTGTATTGGTGGCAATTATGGCATTTGTGAACAATTGAGATTTGTGAACAATCACAAAAGTGCAGACAAGTGTAAAAGTTATTTTTGAGCAACGACTAAGTCACTTCGTCTTGTTCTCGAAGATCACGGGGCCGCCCCACTTGCCGGTGGTGACAAGATCCACGTCGCCATCGCCGTCGATGTCGGCAGGCACGATGTTAAGTCCGGCGCCGATGCCTTCGTTGTATGTGATCACATGCCTCGTGAATTTGGGATTGGGACCCGGCGTGAAGTCGTAGTAGTACACGCCGAGCGGACCATGCTCGTCGGGATCGTTGCCGTTGTGCGCCATGAAGCGCTTGCCGGTGATGAGCTCTGGAATGCCGTCGCCGTTGATGTCGCCCCAGCCGAGATAGTGGGCCTGCGTCCATGTGTCGTCGATCACGTGCTTCTTGAACTGCAGTTCGCCGGATGGCGATTTCTCCTTAAGCTGCTCCCACCAGAAGATGCCGTACTTGTGGGCGGAGCTTACGAGGATGTCCGCAAGGCCGTCGCGGTTGACGTCGTAGACGATGAGGTTGGAGGCGTGGCCGAGCGCGCGGCCGCCGTCCGAGAAGCCGATGTCGAGCGGATGCCTGCGCCATTTGCGATCGGGCAGCTGCTCGTACCATGCGGCGGGCGTGAGGATATCGTTGCGGCCGTCGCCGTTTAGGTCGCCGCAGCCGCGGCCCATGTCGCAGCGCGAGTTGTCCACCGAGTCGCGCTTGAACGATCCGTCGCCAGATGGAGTGTAGAGGCATGTGAGCTGCGTGTCGGGGAAGAAGTCAGTCGCCTTGCCGTCGCCGTCGATGTCCACAAGAATTCCGGTCTCGATGTTGCCCGTCCGCTCGATGAGGTGCTGCGTCCAGATGTTGGTGGCCGGAAGCGCGTTCTCGATCCACCACGTCTCCTTGCTGAACCAGTCGCCGGATATTACGTCGATGCGGCCGTCGCTGTTCACGTCGAGCGGAAGGTTCATGAAGTCATTCGCGTAGCCTTTGCCGTCGGGCGTCACGTTCGTCTTAACTTCGCGCACCTTCACCGGACGGAACGCCGGCGCGAGGTAGAGGTAGGGTCCGGCGATGATGTCGGGCTTGCCGTCATTGTTGAAGTCCGCCACGGCGCACGCCTCGGTGCGCGCGTTGCCTATGCGACGCACGGAGAAGCGCGTCTCCGGAACCGCAGCCGCGCAGGATGCGGCAAAGGATGCTGAAGCGAGGGCGATCAAGATTATTTTTTTCATGCACACGAGTTTACCACATTTGCGCGCACCATTCAAGAGGCGCCGCGCGAACATTCTCAAAAATCGCCTACCGAAAGCTGTCTGCATTTGGTATAATAGCGCCATGAAAACAAATCACATTCTCATGCTGGCGGCGGGCGTTGCGCTCGCCGGTAACTTGTTTGCCGCCCCTGCGGCAACCACATTCGCGCGCGACGAGCTGCAGAAGTACGTCGACTCCGGCGAACTGCCGGGCGCGGTGAACGTGTTCTACAACAACGGCGTGGAAGAGGTCGCGTGCCTCGGATATGCGGACGCCGGCAAGAAGCGCCCGATCACGCTCGACGACGTGTACATGCAGTGCTCGCAGACGAAGGGCTTCTGCGGCGTCACGATCGCCATCCTTGTGGAGGAGGGCAAGATCAGCCTCGACGATCCCGTCTCGAAGTACATCCCCGAATTCGGCACTCTGTGGATCGAGAAGTCCAACAAGAACGGCGTGCGCACCCTCGAAAAGGCGAAGAACACGCTCACCGTGCGCATGGTGATGAACCACACCGGCGGCTTCCCGTTCGAGCTGCCCAACTTCCACTCGATGGGCGGATGGTCCCGCAGGATGCCGCTCAGGAGCGTGGCGCTCGTCGCGGCCTCCCAGCCGATTCTCTTCGAGCCCGGCACGAAGCAGCAGTACTCGAATGTCGGCATCGACATCGGCGCCGCAGTGGTGGAGCGCGTCACGGGCAAGCGCTGGGAGGACTTCCTCAAGGAGCGCGTGTTCCAGCCGCTCGGAATGAAGGACTCCGGTTTCTGGCCCACAAAGGAGCAGCTCGAGAAGAAGGTGGAGATGTACACATGCCGCAAGGGCCAGCCCGCAGTGTGGACGGAGCACGACCAGTCCATGCAGCGTCCTTACGCCGACGACCGCGTGTTCCCGAGCGCCGGCGCGGGACTGTGGACGACCGCGCGCGACCAGCTCAAGTTCTACAAGATGCTGATGAACCTCGGCGTTGGCGAGAACGGCGCGCGCATCCTCAAGGAGGAGACCGTGAAGAGCATCCTCGCCGTCTCCACGCGCCCGCCCCACCTCGGCGGCTACTCGCTCGGCCTCGCCGCACCGGTGAAGGACGGCGAGAACGAGTGGTTCGGCCATGGCGGCGCATGGGGCACCAACTGCATGGTCAACTGGCACAAGAAGCAGCTCAAGCTCTGGGCGGTGCAGCTCAGGGGCGGTCCTCGTCCGTGGGACGGCGCTCGCAACAAGGCCGAGCAGAAGTTCTTCAGCCAGAAGATCGACAACTCCGCGGCCGAGGCATTCACGGGCCGCCTGAAGTAAGATGGGTCGTCACGGGGCACACTGGACTCTCTTCATAGCCACGCGCCTTGTGGGCGTGGCTGTGGATTCCGTCCTCATGGGCGCCGCATACGTGGCCGCCGTCGCTCTGCGCTTCGACTTCCGCGAGCCGCAGTGGGGATGGCGCGCCACGGCCCTCAGCTTCGTCACGGTGTGGGCGGTGCAGCTCTTCGCCCTAATCGCGACCGGATGCTACAAGCTGCCCTGGCGCCGCACCGGCGCACTCGAGATGCCCCGCTACGCGGGCGCGTTCGCGCTGAGCGCGCTCGCGCTCACCGCGCTCAGATGGTACATGCCCGAGCTCACGCTCGCCCATGTGCGCCCGCCTTACTCGATCACGCTCATCTCTACCGTTCTCGCGTTCTGCGCAGTGCTAGGCGTGCGCATCGTATGGCGCTTCTACTCGCAGGCGCGGAGCAACGAGAAGAAGCTGCTGCGCCGCCGCGAGAAGATCGCCGGCGGAGAAGACGTGCTGGAGATGCTGCGCGGAAAGACCGTTCTCGTTACAGGCGCTGGCGGCTCGATCGGCAGCGAGATCGTGCGCCAGACCGCGCGCAGCGGCGCCGCGCGCGTGGTGATGGTGGAGCGCGGCGAGAACGCGCTCTACGAAATCGACCGCGAGATGCGTGCCGCCGGCTCAAACGCGCCGTGCGTGCCGGAGATGGTGGACATTACGGACGCCGACCGCATGAAGCGGGTGCTCGAGCGCTGGAAGCCGCAGATCGTGCTGCACGCCGCCGCATACAAGCACGTGCCGATGGTGGAGAGCAATCCGCTGGACGGCCTGCGCAACAACGCAGTCGCCACGCGCCGTCTCGGCGAATGGTCGCGCGATGCGGGCGTGGAGAGGTTCGTGATGATTTCCACAGACAAGGCGGTGAATCCCATCAGCGTGATGGGCATGACAAAGCGCCTTGCGGAAGTGCTGCTCCTTGAGCTGAACAGCCCGGACGCGAAGGGGTGCGTGTTCTCGTGCGTGCGCTTCGGGAACGTGCTTGGATCGAGCGGAAGCGTGGTGCCGCTTTTCCGAGAACAGATCGCCCGGAAGGGTCCGCTCACCGTCACGCATCCCGAAATGAAGCGCTACTTCATGAGCGTGGAGGAGGCCGTGGCGCTCGTGCTGGAGGCCGCCGCGATGGGCTCGCGCGGATCCCAGAAGGGCGGATGCATCTACACGCTCGACATGGGCGAGCCGGTGCGCATAGTCGACCTCGCGGAGGACATGATCCGCCAGGCCGGTTACAAGCCCTACGTTGACATTCCAATCGTGTTCACGGGAATACGTCCAGGCGAGAAGCTCTTCGAGGAGCTCAACGTGAGCGAGAAGAGCGTGTACCGCACCGGCCACGCGAGAATATTCGTGTGCCGAGATCCCGGACGCGCAGAAGGAGTGGACGCCGAAGAGGTGGCGCGCTTTGCGTCCGGCTGCCCGGGCGACGACGAAGTGCGCGCGTTCCTCAAGGCGCGGGTGGGCGCGCAGTGAAGGCGACGCTGATCATCCCCTGCTGGAACAGCGCCGCCACTCTGCCGCGCATCATCGCAGACGTGCGCGCGCAGACATTTTCAGATTTCGAGGCAATCTTCGTTGACGACGGCTCTGCAGACGCGACGCCACAGATTCTCTCCGCGGCAGCGTCCGAAGATGCGCGCATCCGCGTGATCACTCTCTCCGAGAACCGCGGCGTCAGCGCGGCCCGGAACGCCGGTCTAGACGCGGCCAACGGCGAATTCATCTTCTTTGCCGATCCCGACGATTCGATCTCTCCGCAGATGCTCGAGAAGGGCATTGCCGCAATGGAGGCAGATAGCGCCGACTACTGCGTGTTTCCGTACCTGGAGAAATTCGAAGGGGATGCCGAAGCGCGCATTGTGCCGCTCAAAGGCGAATGCCGCCTCTCTTCCAACGAAGAGATCGTGCGCCTGTACATGAGCCGCATGTTCGGCTACTCGTTTGAACATGTGAAAGAATGGTACGCGGGCACACCGCTCTTCGAGCGTCGTATCCAGGGCGGTGTGTGCTGGTGCGTGTTCCGCCGTTCCATCGTCGAGACGCACCATGTGCGCTTCGACGAGGACATCGCATTGTATGAGGACGCGATGTTCAACTGCGCCTATCTACTGCATGCACGGCGTATGACGTGCGTGGCGGAGCCGCTGTACACCTACCTTCACGCGCACACCGGCGCAGTTGCGCGGCTGCGGCGCGGCGAGCGCGAAATCGAGAACAAGCTCGCGCTCCTGCGCGCGCGCATCGCGCTCGACGCGGCGAGCGGCGGGCGGCTTGCGCCCATGTACGCCGCGTCGTGCGTGTTCTCTGTTCTTGAGATGCTCAAAATCGCGTTCACGCTGCGCGCGCCGTTCGCGAAGAGCCTGCGCCTCGTGCGCGAGTACATGGCTTATGACGTGGTGCGCCGCGCGATCGCCGGCTTCCCGCTCAGCGCCCACCGCCCGTTTCTCGCCCTCGCCGTCCTCACCCTAAGAGTGGTTCGGTAGTTGGGTAGTTAGGTAGTTGGGTGGTTTGGTAGTTGGGTGGTGCCTTTTCTTTTAACGCAGAGACGCAGAGGGGCAGAGACTTTTCTTTCTCTGCGCCTCTGCGTTAAGAAATGCCCGTGGCAACAGAGGAATTAGGGTTTTAATCTACTTAAACGGAACGGCATTGGGGCGTCTTCTTCCCACCTTAATCCAAAACGAATCAGGATTGAAACAGTTATCTTCGTTCCACTTGCCTTTACGGTCGATGTAGAAGACGCAGTTGGTCACCACTCCTTCTTCCACAGATCCAATTGGACAAGTAAAATTAGTTCGTTCATAACCAGCGGCTGCCACCGTTAAGTCATGAAACATACCATCGGAAAAATCAATGTGCGTGGGCAACAATGAACCACTGGACGGAGTTGCTATCCAGAAAATAAAATGCCAGCCGTGCGTTTCTCTTGTCGAGAAGTGACCGAACTCGTCCGTTATTGTGTGTTGATTGTATCTGCCAGCATTCACAGAAATATCGGCGTTGGCAAGCGGACGACCCGTCTCCGCATCGCACACCGTCCCGTCAATTCCGCACATGTGCCTGCGGTAATGCGGAACGGGCAGTATTATGCATCCGGCAGAAAAGAGCAATGACAGAACAATCAGTCCTATCGTGATTCTGCGATGCCGCACATCATTGCCCAACCAGGCGAACATGTGAATGCTTTTCTTCATGTCCCTATCATACCATATTTCCGCACCAACGGCAAACACTAGGCACTAAAATGTGGTATAATCTTGCCCATGAAAAAGACATTGTCGAACAGAGGGAAAAACATCATGTGCAGTCTTTTTGCCTGCGCCATCCTCGCAGCAGGAGCAGCGGCGGCAAATGTCGCGGAGCCGCCGCGAAATAATCCTGAGCAGCAGAGGATCAAGGAGTGGTTTCTCGAGAACTACTACGGCCGCGCGCCTGTGGGGCGTCCGGACGACATGGAGTTCAAAGAAAACGAAATCCACATTGCAGGCGGAAAGGTGAAGATCCGCCTCGACGTCACCATGCCGCCCGGCGCGACGAAAGAGAAGCCATGTCCCGTTGTGCTTGTTGCCGACAGACGTTCATGCTTCGCCACGCCAATCAATTCAAAGAATCTTGAAAAGATTCTCGCCGTGCAGGCGGAGTTCAAGCGGATGGCGACCGAACGCGGCTATGCGCTTGTCATGTGGAACGTAAACGACGTCGCGCCAGACTGCTGGCTGTATGACCGCTACATCAGGATGAAGCCGGCCGATCTGCCGCCAAACGCATGGGGCGTGTTCGGACTCTACGGCGGCGAGCCCGACGGACGCAAAGGCGACACATGGGGAACGATCCGAGCGTGGGCCTGGGGCCACAGCCGCGTGATGGACTGGATTGAGACGCAGCCCATGCTCGACGCGAAGCGCGTTGCGGTTTGCGGACACTCTCGCCTCGGCAAGACCGCCCTCGTCGCTGGCGTCACAGACGAGCGCTTCCTCGTTGCGTACTCCAACGACTCAGGCGTTGGCGGCGCGCATCCGCACCGACTCTGGAAGCCGGGCGTATGCAAGCTCTCCTTCGTGAACAAGCACCATCGCCACTGGCTATGTTTCAACTCGCGCAAGTTCGAAGCGGACGAGCGCAACATGCCGCACGACATGGACGAGTTTCTCGCGCTCATGGCGCCGCGCTACCTCTACGTGGCAAGCGCAAGCGAGGATGTATGGGCGGGTCCGGAGGGAGAGCAGTTTGCCGCCGAGATGGCCTCCCGTGCCTGGGAGCGCATGAACCTCAAGGGCTGGGGCTACAAGGGACATGTCGGCGGCCATGTCCGCCCCGGCGGACACGACTTCCTTCCCTACGACTTCAAGCTCTTCCTCGACTTCTGCAAGACGCCGTTCGCTTCACAATCCCCGCAAAGCTAAGACATCACTTGATTCATACGACGACTCCGACGAGATCGAAGCGCACGGCGGCCTCTCCGGCAAGGACTGGCTGCGCGCGCGGTTCCTCGCCGATGCCATTCCCGCCACAAGCAGTGCTTTTGACTTCTCCTAGTTGCTTTCGCTGCTTGGAGTTTCGGAGTTCTGGAGGGCTGAGGATTGCCTTGGGGGTATTCTCCCTAACTCAAAAACTCTCCGTGGCGAAAGCAATCTACATTATCCTCCGTAACATTCAATTACGTGGCGTTGGAGTCTTATAGCAACTGATTGCTGAAGTCACGGCTGCGGTTCAAGCACCACGAAGAATGCGGCGGAGTTGGCGTCTTTGCGAGGAAGGGCGAGCGTGCCATCCTTCCACTCGACAGTGATGGGTTCAAGGTCGCGCGTATGGTCCAGCACATGCGCGGAGACGATGCGCGCGTTGTCCATGCCCTTGACTGCGACATTGAGCGGACCCTTTCCGCGGTAGTCGCTGATCAGCACGAAACCGCGCTTCTTGTCGGCCGTGAGGCCGGCGAAGGCCGTGACCGAAGGCACTGTGGCCGCGGCGGCTACCTTCTCCGTGTAGCCAGAGACAATGTCGCCGAATATCTTGAGCGACCAGTAGGACTTGTTGAATTTGCCGATGCCGTCCTTGTAGCCCCAGTTCCCGGTGCATCCGGAGCCATAGTAGTAGGACTGGTCGAGGCAGGAGTTCTGGAAGCCGGCGAGCACGGCGAGATTGAACGCGGCGGAGTCGATGCCGTTATGGGCGGAGGGTCCGGAGTGGGCCTTGCGTATTTTGTCCGGCGATGATGCGCCGTGTATGCCGTCCCATGAAACGAGGTAGTGCCATTCGTTGATGACGGTGCGGCACTTCGGGAATCCGGCTTCGTCGAGGAGCTTGCGCACGCGCGCCGGCTGGGCGACGAGTTCACGAGGATTCTGCCCATAGTAGTGCCAGCTCATGAAGTCCGGCGCCACGTCGGCCGCGCGGCATGCGGCGAGCAGCTCCTTCATGTAGTCCGTGGGGCAGCCGGCGAAGGCGGGTCCGCCAAAGTTGAGCTGCGGGAACTCCGACTTCAGCCGCTTCAGGCATGTCACGTAGAGGTCGATGAACTCTGCCTTGGTGCCGCGCCAGCATGACCTGATGTTGGGCTCGTTGTAGATCTCCCAGTTCGCGATGTCCCATTTGAAGCCGTTGGCCCAGCCCTGCGTGTAGTGGCGCACGATGCCGGCGAGAGATTCGGCGTAGCGGGCGTGGTCGGCGGGATTGCGCGTGTTGA
>JAFUDL010000536.1 GCA_017459225.1 Kiritimatiellia bacterium | reverse complement strand
CGTCTTTCCGGCGCTCGTAGAATCAAGCGTCTCGGAAAGCGTGAATCGTGCTTGCGCCGTGGCGGACAACAAAGCAGCAAGGACCGCGATCAACGCGGCCTTCCTATTTCGTGTTAGTATGCGTATTTTGCAGTGAAAATGACTTTATCGCCTTGCAGGGGCTTTCAAATGCGTATATTTTATCAAATCTCCGCTATTTGTGCGATTACTTTTTCCGCCACAACGCGCGCGCGATATGGTATAATAACAGGCATGAACAATTTCAGAAAGATAGCCGTTCTCATGGGCGGCACGTCAAACGAGCGCGAAGTCTCGCTGCAGTCGGGCAAAAACGTGGCCGAGGCGCTCGCGTCGCTTGGCAAATACGAAGTCGTGCCCGTGGTGCTGAACACGAACGACCTCGCGCCGCTTCCAGCCGACGTGGACGCCTGCTACATCGCGTTGCACGGAGGATGGGGCGAGGACGGCGGAGTGCAGTCCGCCCTCGACGCGCGCGGCATTCCCTACACGGGGCCCGGCGCGGCCGCATGCCGCGTGACGATGGACAAGATCGCCACCAAGCGCCTCCTCGACGCCGCAGGCGTTCCCAATGCCGCATGGTGCGTGGCGAATGCGGAAAATCCATCTCCCTCCGCGGAATTCCCATGCGTCGTCAAGGCGCCGCGCGACGGATCCTCAGTTGGCGTGTATCTCGTAAAGACCCCCGAAGACTTCCCGCGCGCCGTCGAAGACGCCCGCCGCATCGACCGCGAGAAGTTCGGCGGCGAAGGCGAGGCCCTTGTCGAGGCGTTCATTCCCGGCCGAGAGATGACCGTGGGAGTGCTGGGCGGCGAAACGCTGCCGGTGGTGGAGATATGCGCCCCCAACGGCTGGTACGGATACGACGAGAAGTACAACTCGAACGAGACGCGCTACCCGTTCCCCGACGACGCATTCCTTCCCGAGATGCAGCACCTCGCGCGCGCCGCGTTTGACGCCACCGGATGCCGGGGCGTGGCGCGCGTGGACTTCCGCGTGACGTCAGATGGCCGCATGTACGCGCTCGAGCTCAACACCTCGCCCGGCATGACCGGCCACTCGCTCGTGCCAAAGGCCGCCGCAAAGACGGGCCTCTCCTTCGCCGCACTCTGCGACCGCGTGCTCAGGAGCGCCGCCCATGATTAAGCCCGTTACTAGAAAGGGCGGCCCGAAGATCGAGCGCATCATCGCGATCTCCGTCCTGACGGCAATGCTTGTGGCGGCCGTGATGGCGGGGCTTGCCTATGCATACGGCGCACTCTCCGGAATATGGCGTGAGCAATGCCGCGTGACGGACAGGGAACTTGACGTGGTGATCTCCACCGGCAAGATGGTGCATCCCGACGTGATAACGCTGCACTTCGGCCTGACAAACGGGGCCAACCTCGCCACGATTCCGTTTGCGGATCTGCGCGCAAACCTGCTCGAGCGCATCCCCAACGTGCGAAACATCAGAATCGAGCGCAGAATGCCAAACCGGGTGACGATCGACGTGGAGGAACGCGAGCCGATAGCGCGCATCGCCCCGCGCAGGGGCGCCGCGGCACCTGGACGCGTGGCCGACATCGACGGAGTGGTGTTCTGGTACAACGCCAACACGTCCCTCCTCCCTGTCGTGCGCGAATCCACCGACACGCCCACCGTCCCTGGCAAGAAGCTCGTCGGCAACGCCGCCGCCGCGCTCAGACTTGTCAGGGAAGCATCCCTTCCCGAGCTTGCGAGCCTACGCGTGCAGGAGATAGAAACCCACCACGCGGACTATCTCTTCATCACGCTGGGCAACTACGACCGAGCAAAGATCGCCTGGGATCATATGCAGGAGGATTCCCGCCTCTCGCGCGAATCGCTTCATTCGCAGCTTACAAAGCTCTCGCAGGTGATCGCAACCCATCTGACGCCGCAGGGCACGATATGGCTGGCCACGGACTGGGGTCCGCACAGCCGCATCACCGCAAGCGGTCCAAACAACCGCGCCCCGGCAAATGGCATTGGCAACTAGAAAGGACTCCCGCAAGTGAATCACTCCGATCCGGTGGCCGCACTTGAAATCGGCACCACCAACACAGTCATCGCCATAGGCGAACCGCTAGGCGGCGGACGAATAAAGGTCGCGGCGATGGACTCCATAGCCTCTACCGGCGTGCGCAAAAGCCAGATAGTGGACGTGTCGCAGGCAAGATACTCCGTGGAGTCGGTCCTGAAACGTCTTGCCGACCACGCCGACTACTCGATCAGCCAGGCCTATCTCGCAGTCTCAGGCCCGCAGATCCGCACCAAGCAGGTCGTCGCGCAAGTTCCTGTGAACGGCGGCATGGTGCACGACGAAGACATCTCAGAGGTGAACGAACGCTCCTACGACGCCGGTCTTCCAAAAGACTGCCATCCGATAGAGATATCCAACATCTGCTACAAGCTGGACGACATCGACTCCATCACTTCGCCGAAGAACATGAGCGGACGCTTCCTGTCGCAGCGCTCGCTCTGCATCTACGGTTCGTCCCAGCGCATCCAGGACGCATTCACGGCCGCACGCGGCGCAAAGCTCGAGATTCCAGACGACCAGGTGGCGTTCGCAGGCTCATGCGCCGCCGCCGCAGTGCTCACAGCTCAGAACAAGAAAGACGGCGCTCTCTCAATCGACTTGGGCGGAGGATCAACGTCTTTCACAGTGTGGGTCAACGGCAAGCTCGTGCAGGCCGGCGTATTGGGCGTTGGCGGAGACCACGTGACGAACGACATCCACGAGGCGTTCTCCGTGTCGCGCGCCCAGGCGGAACAGCTAAAGATGCTCTCCTCCGCGATCATCTCGCAGGACGACGCCACGCATCGCATCACCGTTCCGGACCCCATGCCCGGCTTCAAGCCTGCCACTATTTCGCGCCGTGCGCTGAACACCGTCGTCAACGCGCGCCTGCAGGAGCTCTTCACCATCATACGCGCCAAGGTGGACGAGGAGAACAGGCTTCATCTGCTCAACGCCGGCGTGTTCCTGACAGGTGGCGGCTCCGCCCTTGCCGGCACAGTGGAGCTGGCCGCGT
>JAFUDL010000535.1 GCA_017459225.1 Kiritimatiellia bacterium | reverse complement strand
GAGAGTGAAATGAAAGAGTTGAAATGCCCAAAGTGCGGAAGCGTATTCACCGTGGATGAAGCGGATTATGCATTCATCCTGCAGCAGGTTAAGACGACCGAGTTCAACGCCGAGCTGGAGAGGCGTCTGAGGGAAGTAAGCAAAGCGGAGAAGACGAGGCTTGAACTGGCGCTTGCCAGGCAGAAATCGGAGTTGGGCGCCGCGCTTGAGGCCAAGGATCGTGAGATCGCAAAACTCGTGACGACCATCTCGAACAAGGACAGCGAAACGAAAGCGGCACTTCTCGAGAAGTCTCTGGCGGATCAGAGGGCGCTTGAGAAGAAAGAGTCAGAAGGCAGGAAGGCGCTTGAAGCGAAGGAGGCGGAGATTGCGGAGCTAAGGGCGGCAATTGCGAGGAAGGACGGCGAGCTCAAAGCGCAACTCGCGGAGAAGACCATGGAGGGGCAGCAGGCGGTGGCAGAAAAGGAATCCGAAATTGCGAAGCTCAGGGCGGATTTCGATGGCCAGATCAAGGCGGCTAACGAACAGATAGCCTTCTACAAGGACATGAAGGCAAGAATGAGCACCAAGATGATTGGCGAGTCGCTTGAGGTCCACTGCGCGACCCTATATGAGCAGTTTATGCGCTTCGCGTTGCCGCAGGCGAGGTTTGAGAAGGATAATGAGGTAGTTGACGGCACAAAGGGCGATTTCATATTCCGCGACTATGCGGCGGACGGCACGGAATACGTTTCCATCATGTTCGAGATGAAGAACGAGGCGGACACGACCGCCACGAAGCACAAGAACGAGGACTTCTTTAAGAAGCTCGACGAGGATCGGCGCAAGAAGAAGTGCGAATACGCCGTGCTGGTGTCGATGCTCGAGCCGGAGAACGAGCTCTACAACGCTGGAATCGTGTCAGTGGCGAACGGCTACGAGAAGATGTACGTTGTCCGTCCGCAGTGTTTCATCCCCATCATCACGCTTCTTGTCCAGGCGTCGCGGAAGGCGATGGAGTACAAGTGCCAAGTCGCGGAGATGCGGCGCCAGTCCGTGGACGTCACGAACTTCGAGGACAAGCTCCTCGACTTCCAGCAGAAGTTCGGCAACAACTGCCGCCTCGCAAAGGAGAAGTTCGACAAGGCGATCGCCGAGATCGACAAGTCCATCAAGGCGCTTGAGGAGACAAAGAAGGCGCTTCTCGGCAGTGAGAACAACCTTCGTCTCGCCAACGACAAGGTCGAAGGGCTCACCGTCCGCAAGCTGACATGCGGCAATCCGACGATGCAGGCGAAGTTCGCGGCGGCCAAAGCTGCGCAGAACGGACAAGAAGGTGAGGATTTGGAAAACAAGGCCTAAGGAAAGGAGAAGGAAAAATGAACTTCAACAATCTTATGACGGTTGCACAATGTGATCAGTGCATTGCCTCATTCAGGATGATTGGCATGGCGGTGCCTGCCGCGCTCTTGGAAAGAAGGGCGTTTCTTGCTGAGCATGGAACTTCAGTGTATGAGGACTTTCGGGTAAGGAACAATCCGTCCCAAGAGCTAACAGGATGTATCGAACGCGCGGCCGATGCGCTGCTTGCGCCAAATATTGACGCACGTGAGGCATTGAAACCGGTAATGCTGTACGGAAAGATACAGAGTGGGAAGACACGCGCTTTTGTCGGTATCATGAGCATTGCTTTTGATCGTGGCGTTGACATCGCTGTTGTGTATACGAAGGGAACGAATGCTCTTGCGACACAAACTGTTTCTCGCATGAAAGCGGAATTTGCCAATTTCAAGCCAGGCAACAATCTTCATCAACAATGCACTATCGTGGTCCATGACGTTCTTGACCTTAGGGCGCAGATGCTTACGCAGTATGAACTCAATACGCAAAAGCACATCATCGTCTGCAAGAAGGAGGCGAATAATACGCGGTTGCTGAAAGAAATCTTCGACGGCAATATGTTGATGCGGCAGAAACGTGTAATCGTGATCGATGACGAGGCGGATTTCGGCGGAATATCATTTTATCGCGATGCACGGGCGGGCGGCGTAAGGGGAGGGACGAATGCTATCTACATCACGGAAACAGTGAGGTCCATACCTGATTGCCGGAATATGTTGGTGACAGCAACTCCATATTCGCTCTATCTTCAACCGGACGGCATGGCACAATTGATTAATGGCGAAGTGCGTCCATTGAAACCACGGAATACGGAAATGGTCCCCGTGCACCCACATTACGTTGGTGGGAAACAGTATTTCATCGATTCCATCCGGGAGGACTCGATGTATCATTCAGTCTTCCACCCATTGTCACAGGATTGCGTCGATGTTCTCGGCAATCGCGATGTGCGGTATATAAACAATATCGCGACCGCGGCCAAACTCAAAGACTTTCGCTATGCTGTTGTGCAGTACCTGATTGGTACGGCCATCCGAAGCATCCAAGAGGCAGACAAGGGGGTGCTCTACCGGTCGAGCTTCATCATGCATGTTCAACTCGCAAGAGCCGCACATGAATGGCAACGTGATCTAGTGGAGGCGTTTCTGACTTATCTCGGGCAGCATGTTTTCTGCGACCAACAGGATGACGAATCGTTCAATGAATTGATTGGCGCTATATACAATGACTTCGCGGAATCTCGACGGAATGGTGTTGCAGAGGGGTTGCTTGATGAGGACGTGATGCCGACGGTTGAAGATGTTGTCGATAGGATCCGTGGACTGTTTGACGCGGCGGCGATTCATGTTCAGATCGTCAACTCCGACGAGGATGTGGCAAATTTGCTGGATGCATCAGGGCAGCTGGAGCTCCGGCATGAGGCAAACATTTTTGTGGGAGGCAGTATTCTCGATCGTGGCATTACAATTGCGAACCTGATAGGATTTGTGTATGGACGTTCCCCGCAGCGCATGCAGATGGATACTGTTTTGCAGCATGCTCGGATGTACGGAGCTCGTGAGATGGCCGATATGGCGGTAACACGCTTTCACACGACAAATCAACTACATGATCGTCTTCAGCGTATCAATGCAATGGACGAGTCCTTGCGTGACCAGTTCGAGAGGGCCATGGAGGAAGGCCGCGATCCCGACACTGTCTTCGTCTGCCGTGAAGCCAACGGACGCATCGTGCCTTGCGCTCCGAGCAGGCTGCTGATTGCCTCGATATCCACCATCACCCCGCACAGTCGCCACCTCCCCGTCGGATTCCAGACCGGCAGCCATACGGCCATACATGAGACCGTCTCTGGGATCGATGCGGCGATACTGGGCGTTCCGGATTATCAAAACCGCGACGCCGATGGGATCTTCAAGATCGGTCGCGATCTGGCGATTGACCTCTTGCGCCGCATTCGTTCGACATACATCTACAATCGTCCAATTGACGCAAACGATGGGCTGGAGTGGGATGCCGAGGAGATGATAAGCATCCTCGAATGGGCGCTTGATAAAAACGAGGAGCTGTATTGCCTGCGGCGCGAAGGCCGCGAGCTTAGTCGCATCCGCGACAACGGGGCTTTTGCAAACGCTCCGGATGATGGTCGTACCGATCTTGCACCGGCGCGGGCAAAGGCGGTGGATGTTCCCGTCCTTATGTTCATCCGCGAAAACGGCGCGGAGGACAAGGGCTGGCGCGGGACGCCTTTCTACTGGCCGGTCCTCGTGGTGCAGCAGAATGTCCGTTCTGCCGTTTACGGGAATTCTGGGAACTAATCGGGAGGAGGGTGAAGAAATGCCAAGTAACATCATATCGGTCAGTACATTCGACGAAGTCGATGTGAAGGAAGATCAAAAGACCGAGTTCAAGACCTCAATCTTCATCGACGCGGAGACGAACGCGCCGGGAATCAAGCAGATGCTAAAGATCGCCCGTACCCTGGCGGCGTTCATGAACGCCGAGGGCGGCATGCTGTACGTCGGTGTTACCGATGACAAGCAGATTCGCGGCATCGCGGACGACCTGGCGATTCTTGCGAATTCGTCTGTGAGTGTCGCCGTTCACACCGTCCGGTTCAACGACGACGGCTTCACGTATGGCGCGACGGAGGACAAGTACGAGTTGAAGCTTCGCGCGATGGCAAAG
>JAFUDL010000534.1 GCA_017459225.1 Kiritimatiellia bacterium | reverse complement strand
TCCGCGTCGTCGTTTCTGGGCTCTTCGTCCATGACGAAGAGATTTGAACGTAGATCGAGGTTATTCACTCTGTTCCTTATTGGTTGGTTATTGTCGCCCACACCATGCGAACAGTCTTACGGCATTTCCGCATGGCTGGGCAAGAAACAGGACGGTTTCACGCGGCGACGAAAACTCCCGTGGGGGCTTCCGACATTGCGGACACCTTTTCCGGTGCGGTTTTCGTTGCCGTTTCTGTTGCAGGCCATGCCTCCAGCAGTTCGCCCGTCCAGGCGTCGCACACGTAGCGGCCGCCGTTCACGGTCTCCACCTTGAGGTCGTCGCCGTCGATGCGGGACGACAGGATCACGTCGCCGAACCGGCGCGTGTACACCTCCCGTCCGCGACGGGTGAAGACCGTCACGATGTCGGTGTTGATCTTGTGCTGCGCATACAGCGCAGAGGGACGCGGCCCCTGCTTCTTGGCGGGGCGGCGGTTGCAGTAGGACGCGGCGACGCGGTCCTCGTTCCAGCTAGATTTAATTGTGCTCATCACCCTACTTAACGTACAGTATGACAACGACTTACGCTTGAACTGAAAACTTTTCAATTTTCTCGGACGCCACCGGCCAGACATGCCCGTCAACAAGTTCGCGCCAAAGCCCTGCCTTCTTATGCGGCCTGCTCGGCGGCGAGGCGTGCTCCTTCCGCCTTCATCTGGCGGAAGCTGTCCTCGCGGAGCCTACAGATCTCGCGCTTGGAATGGCCGCCGGCCTTGAACAGCTCCGTGAGCGCGGCTTCGCGGGTCTTCCAGCTCTCGTACGCCGCACGGCCGTAGAGGCGCGTGAAGCAGGTCTCGGCTTTTTCGGTCTTGATCGCGGCGTGCGCGATCCTCTTCGTGGTTTTGTTCGTATTCATCACCATGATTATACAATCCAGTCGGAGCGATTTCGCTTCGCCGAAACCGTTAACCGCTCATCTCGATCAGAATTCGCGGTTTTAAGCATATTCATTCTTTCTGTTTCTACGTCCACGATTCTCCTCCAAGAGGTTTTGAAGTTCTTTGTACAAAGGCTGAAGAGTTGTCAGTCATGATTGGTCCACAGAATCATCTTCCTTCTCGGCGAAGGTGTCGCCAAGCGAGCCGGCACCTGGCAGTACCTCGACGTATCCGAGGTCAAAATCCATGCGAGGGATGGTGAAACTTACAACCTTCTGGAAATTCCCGCGATTCGCGACCGGGATGTGCTGCCTGACGGCCTCAACGAGATTGCCGTTCTGCGTGTGGCAGATTGCATGGACGAGACTGGGGGCAACCTCCGTCACGAACAGTTTCATCCCGGGCCAGACTCTGACATCCCCCTCTACGACCTTCCCGCAGTCAGCCGAGAACCCAATGTCGTCAAGGAAATTGACCTGTACCACACGCCCCCTCAGTGCGGCGAAATCGGCGTCCGAAAGTTTCTCCCTCCGCGCCCCATCGACCTTGAGGCACTCTGCCGTTACCGAATCACGGCGATAGACGACGTGAGGGTGTTCGCTTGCAAGCGTGGCGCGAGTGGCATCGGCATCGATCAAGAACGTCCCGTAGAACTTGTACCATTGGACGCCCTCACGTTCCTCACGCCAGAAAACGTAACGCGTCCTGGGTTTGGCGAGTTCGTCATCAATCCGTTTCTTATTCGTTTCTGCATCGTCGTTGTATTCGGAGATGGTCACGATCTCGTTCCAGCCGCGGGAGTCGTTTTTCGGCCCGTACTCGGGAACGTTGTGCCAGCCCCTGCCGCCATCCTCAGAAGGCAGCCATGTGATCACATCCATCTTTCCCGGAACCTTGAACCAGTTGTGATACGGCAGCTTCGACGCGTTCACGCCGAAGAGGTGCGTCACCTCCGCGACAACGTCGAAATCATCTCCGAAAGAGACAAAACCATTCCTGAGACACGAGTTGAACTTGCTCATTTAATTCCTTTCTTGTTTGATCGACTGTTGCTACACCACAATAAAGTGCTGGCATGACGCTCCTCTTACAAAGAATCGACGAAATTCCATAACGCCCCCATCGCCGGTCTTGTCCCAGCCCCCATCCTCGGACGGCGGCCATGCGATCGTGTTTTTCTTGTCCGAAATGCCGAACGAGGTGCGATACGGCAGTTTCGTCGCCTTCAGGCCATGGAGATGCATCACTTCGGCGACCGTATCGAAGTCGTCCCCGAAAGAGACATGACCATTCCTAAGGCACGAATTGAACTGACTCATCTTTTTCCAATCCTTTTTAGGGTTCTTTGTTTTCGCAGTCGCCCACACAGGCGGCATGCAAATACATATGCGGACGCAAAATCTGATCAGACAGAAACTTCTTTCTTTCCATCAATCAATTTTCATTGAAATTATTCAAATATTGCCGCCGCCGAGTTGCGGCAACGGGGAGGGGCCGCGGCGAAACGCGGCCCTCCCCGCCATAGGACGCTCAGGTGCGTATCAGAGGACCTTGTCCACGATGCCCCATGTCTTCGCCTCGTCGGCGGACATGAAGTGGTCGCGGTCGGTGTCGTTGGTGACGGACTCGAGCGTCTTGCCGGCGGACTCTGCGAGGATGCCGTTGAGCATCTCCTTCAGACTCAGGATCTCGCGCGCCGTGATTTCGATGTCGCTGGCCCTCCCCTGCGCGCCGCCCCACGGCTGGTGCACCATGATGCGCGCGTGCGGCAGCGCGTAGCGCCGGCCCTTCTCTCCGGACGCAAGGAGGATCGCGCCCATCGACGCCGCCTGCCCCACGCAGTACGTCGCCACCGGGCACTTCACCATCTTCATCGTGTCGAGGATGGCGAGGCCCGCCGTGACGCTGCCGCCCGGCGAATTGATGTACATCGACACCTCCTTCTCCGCGTCCTGCGCCTGCAGGAAGAGGAGCTGGGCGACGATGGCGTTGGCCATGTCGTCGTCAATCTCCCCGCCCACGAACACGATGCGGTCCTTGAGGAGGCGCGAGTAGATGTCGTACGCGCGTTCGCCGCCGGCGGATTTCTCGACGACCATGGGAATGAGACTTGCTTTCGTTGTCATTTCGTTTTGTCCTTTTTTGAGGGTTTTTTAGCCGGCGCCGCCAAGATGGCGGCTCCCCATACATGGAGAGCCGCCGTCCCGGCGGCTAGTGGTCAGCCGGCGAAGCCGATGGCGGCGGAGTGGTCGCCGTCCTTCTTGACGGCGCACTCCTCCTTCAGCGCCTCTATGCGCTCGAGGTTCGTGACCTCGTCGCCGAGGTAGAACTGCTCCTGGCGCACGGTGCGGAAGTCGCCGGGCGCGAGGTTGCGCAGCCTGCACAGCTCCGCGGCCTCCTCCTCGGAGAGCCTGGTCCCGAACATCCGCTCG
>JAFUDL010000060.1 GCA_017459225.1 Kiritimatiellia bacterium | reverse complement strand
CCTGAACTTAGTCATCTTCTCTTCGCTCATTTTTTGCCTCCGTTGCCTTTTACGGTCTTGCCCTTCGCCGCGCGACCTGCGCGGCCGTCCAGAAATTCGCGCACGCGCTCCATCGTCTCTGCGCTGAGAATGTGCTCCATCAGGCATGCGTCCTTCTCGGCGTTCGCCTCGCCCACTCCGAGCTTGAGCAGGAACGCCTTCAGGATGGTGTGGCGCTCAAGCACCATGGCTGCCACGCGGCTGCCCTCCTCGGTGAGCTTGATGCTCTCGTACGGCTCCTGCGTGACGAGGCCCAGCTTCTTGAGCTCTGCGATGGCCTTGACCACGCTGGGCATCTTCACGCCGATGGCGCGCGCCACGTCGCGCACGCGCGCCTGGCCGTTGTCGCGGATGAGCAGATGTATCTCCTCGATGTAGTCCTCAAGAGACTTTGTCATCTCCAGCCTCCTCCTGATTTGTGACCGTCGGCTCCTGCGCAGGCGTCTCCTCGCGCACGGCCGCAGCCGCCTCGCCCCGCGTGGGGTTGCGCTTCGCGAACTCCTTCGCGAACGCGCGGTACGCCTCGGCTCCCCTGCACGACGGGTCGTAGAACACTACGGGCTGGCCGTAGCTGGGCGCCTCGGTGGTGCGCACGTTACGCGGAATCATGGTCTCGTACACCTTGTCGCCGAAATGCTCGCGCACCTCCGCAATCACGTCCTGCGCGAGGCGCGTGTTGGAGTTCACCATCGTCATGAGAATGCCGTTGAGCTCGAGCGCGGGGTTGGCGCCGTTCGCCTTGAGGCGCGCGATGAGGTCCTGCATCACGCTAAGCCCCTCAAGGGCGTAGTACTCCGCCTGCATGGGCACGAGTATGCCGTCCGCCGCGGCGAGTGTCGAGGTCATGAGTATTCCAAGGGAAGGCGGACAGTCGAGGAGGATGTAGTCGAACACGCCCGCGTCGCGGATCGCCTGCAGCACGTTGCGCACGACCTGAAGTCGGTCTGGGCGCTGCGCGAGGTCGATCTCGCAGCCAGAGAGGTTCACCTCGGACGGTATGATGTTGAGGTTCTCGTACGCCGTGGGCTGGATCATGTCGGCGATCTGCTGCTCGCCGATTAGGCACGGATACAACGACACTCCCTTCTGCGGCGAAAGCCCGAGTCCCGTCGTGGCGTTCGCCTGCGGATCAAGGTCTATCACAAGCACGGTGTGGCGCGTCTTGGAAAGCGCCGCCGCCAGGTTGACCACCGTCGTCGTCTTGCCCACGCCGCCCTTCTGGTTGGCCACGGCTATCACGCGAGTGACTATCTTCTCCATTCTACCCCCGTCTCACAAGTTTGAAGAATCTATCCTGATACTGCTCGAACACGCCCTTCCTGCGAAGGAGGGCGCCAAGCTCATGCACGAGACGCGGATCGGCCTGCGCCTTCTCGAACGCGGCCTCCACCTCGATGCGCACGGTCTCGGGAAGTCCGTCGAGGGCGCTGCGCCTGCGCGCAGCCTCGAGCTCGCGCACATTGACTGGAGCGGACGCGTTGACGTGCAGCCAGAAGAAGTGCACGAGCGACACGTCCCACGGATCGTCCACGCCCTGTATCACCGCGCCGAACACCTCGTTGCGCTCCACCACGTCGGCCACCACGCGTGCGGTTACGGCCTCCATGGAGTCCGTCACCACCTGCTCGGAGAACGCCTCCTGCGAGAGCTTGTAGCCGTACTGCAGAATGCGAATCGAATCCTCGTGCTGCTTGAGAAACTCTAGATACGCGCGCGCCTGCTCGCCGAAGCCCTCCGCCGCGCCGTCCATGTACGCCTCGGGGGTGATGATCGCGGGCTTGTGGGCCTCGAGACGCCCTTCGCGCACGCGCACCTTCCCGGGATCGTCCGGCAGCTCCGCGATGTGATGGTACAACACGCGCGTCTCGCCGAACGTCTCAAGCGCGCGCGAGGGCCCGCGCACCACGTTGGTGTGGTGCACCGCGTACCAGAAGTCAAAGTTTTTCGTTCCTTCTTGCATGTGACTGATTATGATATCAGAAATCGCGCGCGGAAACAAGCATCTAGCGCACGCCGTTCCATTCTTCGAAGCGCTTGCGGGCGAGCGCCTTGTACTTCGCGCCCGTGCCGCCGTTGACGAAGGGATCAATGGAGATGCCGCCTCGCGCCGCGAACTTGCCAACCACCTCCATGTACTTCGGCTTCAGGAGGCGGTTCAGGTCGTCGTAGATCACGTTCACCACGTCCTCGTGGAAGTCGCCGTGGCTGCGGAATCCGAAGAGGTAGAGCTTGAGCGACTTCGACTCGACGAGCAGGCGCGAGGGGATGTAGCGTATCGTGAGCGTTGCGAAGTCGGGCTGGCCGGTCTTCGGACACAGCGTGGTGAATTCGGGGCACGTGAAGGTGACCCAGTAGTCGCGCTCCGGATGGCGGTTTGCGAAGGCGTCCAGGAGGGACGGGTCGTACCCGCCCTCCGGACGCACCGTGCGCCCCAGCGCCTTCAGCCCGTCGAGGTCTTCTCTCATTCTCACACCTTGTAGAACTCTTCCCACTCCTTGCGCGGCGCCGCCGGTCCCGCAAGGTACTTCGCCGCCTCGGCGTCGTCCAGGATCGCCCCGGTCTTCGGGTCGATCTTGATCGACCTCCTCAGGCGCTGCGCGATGCAGCCGAGCGTGAACATCTGCGAGAGCGGACCCGCCACCGAGAACGGCGAGCGCGTCTTCTCGCGCCCCATCACTCCGAGCAGGAAGTTCGCGTAGTGGTTGGAGCCAGGCTTCTCGTACTCGGGCAGCTTCTCGTTGGACCCGACCTTCTGTAGCGGGCTCGAGTGCGACCCTCCCTGCCAGATCGTGCCATCCGCCATGTAGATCTCCTTGCCGGGGTTGAGCGAGAAGCCCTTCTCCTTCGCTGCCGCAGCCACTCCTCCGGGCGGCGGAATATATCCCTGCCCCTTCGGCGTCTTGTAGCCCTTGGGAAGCTCGGGCAGGTTCTGGCGGCCCTCGTACCACTCGATGTCGAAGCCCTTGCGTCCGGGCTTGGACGGGAACCGGAACGTGAGCGTGTTGTTCATCGGAAACACGAACGGGTTGTGCCCCGTCACGTTCGAGATGCGGATCTCGCTCGGCAGCCCAAGGTCGTAGAACTGGTGGATCGTGTCGAGGATGTGCGCTCCCCAGTCGCCGAGCGCGCCATTGCCGAAGTCGTACCAGCAGCGCCAGTCGCCGTTCACATAGTCGCGGTTGTACGGGCGCATCGGCATCGTGCCCAGCCACACGCTCCATCCGTCGCGCCCCATCGTCTCGGGAATCGGCATCTCCGGCGGCATCGCGTTCACGTTGCCGTTCCACTTGTGCCAGCGGCGGCTGGAGTTCATGTGCGCCACCACCTTCTTGATCTCGCCAAGCACGCCTGAAGCGCGGTAGTCGCGGAACTGGTAGTAGTTCGCGCCAGAGTGGCCCTGGTTGCCCATCTGCGTGGCGACGCCGCTCTTCTTCTCGGCGGCCATCATGAGGCCGATCTCACGGAAGGTGTGGCCCATCGGCTTCTCGGTGAAGATGCCCTTGCCCATGCGCATCGCCATCATGGCGATCGGGAAATGGGCATGGTCGGGCGTGCATGCGGCAACGGCGTCGATCTCGCCGCCCATCTCCTCGAGCATCTTGCGGAAGTCTTTGTACCGCTTCGCGTTCGGGAATTTCTTCAAGGCATTCTGCGTGTGCTTGGCGCCCATGTCGGTGTCACAAAGCGCCACGATGTTGCAGAGACCTGTCTTGGCAAACGACTGTATGTCGTGCCAGCCCTGGTTGCCGATGCCGCACACGGCAAGGTTCACCTTGTCTCCAGGCTTCCACGGCTTGCCGCCGGCAAGGGCGGGAACGAACGGAAACGCACCAGCGGCCAGCGCGGCCTGCAGGAACGAACGGCGGGATGTTTTAGAATTCATTTTGAGGTTCCTTGGGGTAGAGGGTTGGGAGTTGAGAGTTTGAAGTTTGAAGGGGCAAGTGGCGAGGGGGAAGTTACTTGAAGGAGAGGGTTGGGTCGAACGGGAAGCGACCGAACTTCGCGCCGTAAATGGCGAGGCCGGCCTTTTCGGCCTCGAGACGCACCACGGCCTTGCCGTTGCCTTTGGCGAGCAGTTCCGCGCTCACCTCGGCTTCGACGAGATATCCATAGCTGCCTGCCTCGTGCAAGGTTCTGTCGCGCTTCTGCGAATGCCAGGAGAGGATGCCGCGATGGTCGGCCGGGTCATCGGGAAGGACCATCGTCTTCACGAGCTCGCCGTTCACATACACTTTCACGGCGCCGGGCCACTTGACGTCGCTCGTCATGGGATAGGAGTTCGGATTCTTGGAACGGTCGGCGAAACCGCCACCGAGCATGCAGTCGAGATCGACGGCGCCCTTGTCCTTCACGCCGTCTGCGTCCTTGGCGTTGAGGCGCTTGGACCCCACCTCGGCGCGGAACACGGCATTCTTTCCGGCGGGCACTCCCGTGAACTCATATTCGAAGAAGCCTTTCCCCGCGCCGCACGCCTTCAGGCCGTCGAGCACGTTCCACTGCTTCTGGCTCCACTCTGCACGCGCGAATGCGCCAGGCGCCACCGTGAGCGCGTTTGCGGCCTTCTCGCCGCGCGTCACGAAACAGGCGAAGTTGCGCGCCACCGGAACGGGCGACGCACCGTCCTGCTCTGGATCTGCGAAGAGGGCGAACAGCACCACGCCGCACGCTGTCTCGCCAGGCAGCGCCACGGGCACGTCGGCGATGCGGCCGTTCTGCCAGGCGCTCGCGGTGAACGTGGACCCGTTGGGGAGTTTCGACTCGTGGAATTTTCCGCAGGCGTCCCAGTAGAGGAGCTTGCCGCGCAGGGAGAGGCTGCGCCCGGCGTACTTGTCGGTAGTGAGCGAGATGTCAACCGGCATGGTCCAGGTCTCACCGGCCTTGAACTCGCGGCACATCTCCTTGTCGAGCGGCAGGTACGCGTCCGCATGAAGATCCTTAAGCTTCATCCTCCCCTGCGTGAGCTCCTCGATGCCGGTGTACTTGGACGTACGGTCGAAGCGCACATATCCGTTCCACTCGTTGATCACGTCGTGGTGCTCGGTGTAGAGCCAGCCACAGCACTGCAGGCGGCGGCGGAATGCGTTCATCATCATGTGGTAGTCCCAGCTCCAGTCGCAGTCTCCCGTGGAGCCCTTGTATCCCCAAACGTTGCCGCACTCGCTGTTGAACATCGGCGCGGAGCCCTGCACGAAGCCGCCCACGTAGTTCGCCTTCGAGCCGGGGAAGGTCTGCTTGCAGCGCCGCGCGACCTCGGCCTCCCAGCTGTATCCGGGCAGATAGCAGTGCCATGTGTTGAGGTCGGTGATGACATGGTCGTTGTGGCAGGGCGAGTTGTCCTCTACGAGGCGCGTGGGGTCGAGCTGCTTCGCGCGGGCGTAAATCTTCGCCACCTCGCGGCGCACCCAGGGGGCGTAGCGGCGGGCGCAGTTGCCGCCCCAGTTCTCGCCGTCCGCGAAGAGGCCCCACGTCTCGTTGAAGAGCACCCACGAGAAGATGGACGGGTGGTTGAAGTCGCGGCGCACCATCGCCTCGAAGCAGAAGGCGTGCTCGCGGAACATCGCCTCGCTCGCGGCGCCCCAGGCGTTCGGAACGTCGGCCATGATCAAGAGGCCGAGCTTGTCTGCCCAGTAGAGCTTGCGCGGAATCTCGACCTTGATGTGCACGCGGTTGCCGCTGAGGGCAAGCTTCTTCGAGATGAGTATCTCGTTCTTCATGAACTCGTCGGACGGGAACGTGTAGAATCCATCCGGGTGGTAGCTCTGGTCGAGCGTGAGCTGCAGATAGACGGGCTTATTGTTCAGCGTCACGCACGGATATTCCGTGCCGGGTATCTTGCCCACGCCTATCTTGCGCATTCCGAAGTACGTGGCCACCTTGTCCGGAGGGAAGTCTCCACGCGCCTCTGCGGGCGCAAGCGAACACTGCACCTCGTAGAGGTACGGCGAGTCGAGGTCCCACAGCTTCACGTCGCGCAGCGGAATCTTCAGCTTCGCGCCCATCTGCCCGGATGCAATGGCGATCGAGGCGGGCTTCGCGCGGTCTGCCTCCTTGAACTTGACCTCGAAGTTGAGCGGCACCTTCGCGGGCGCGCCAAGCGCCACGTCGGCCGTCACTGTGCCGTTCTCTATGTCGGGAGTGAAGTGCACCTTGTCGAGGTACTCCTGGCCGCGTGCCTCGAGATAGACCGTCTGCCACACGCCGCGCGCGTTGCCGTAGCCCTGCTTGCCGAAGAGACGCCAGCTGCTGCGGGAGCTTTCGGACGACTCGTCCCACGCGCGCAGCGTGATCTTCTGCGCCTCGCCCCACTTTATGTGACCCGTGATCTCGAACTCGAACGGAGTGTAGCCGCCAGAATGCTCCCCGAGTCTGCGGCCGTCGAACCACGCAGTAGTATCGTGGTCGCTCGCACCCACCACAAGAAACACGCGCTTCCCCTTCCATGCTGCGGGCACCGAGACGTCGCGGCGGTACCAGCCGATGTCCGCCTCGTCCTTCACGCCCGAGAGCGCGCTGCCCCAGGGGAACGGAACGACGATCGACTTGTCGAACTTCGCGTCATCTGCCGAGAACCACTTCTCCTTCACCCCGGCGTCCGACTTGTCGAACGCGAAGCGCCAGCTGCCGTTGAGGTTCAGCCACTCGGCGCGTTCCCAGTCAGGACGCGGATGCTCCGGAAGCGGAATTTCCGCAAAGGCCGGAATGGTCGCAGCCGCTAAGGCGAAGGCTAGTATCTTGGTCATGTCATGTTCCTTTTGCGTGCGTTGTACGCGGGATGAAGTAGGTGCCTATATTCTACCAAAACAAGTCACGCCATGCAAGAGCGGCCATCACATTGCGAATTCTGAGATGAGAGGCAGTTGCAAAACCATGCGTGTACGATGTGGCAAGGCCGCCACGGCCTTGCTGCAAGGGCGAGGGCGCCCTTGCCACATCGGGTTTTGCAACTAGCTCTTCTGATTTTCTCGTTGAACTTCTATTTTCCCCTTGAGCCTCAAGCCTGCGATATGATATAATTTCGTCCGAAACAGGAACGGGTGTTCCGGTAACGGGCGTTCCTGTTAAAGGAAGGCACTATGAAATTCTATGGAAGAAACAAGGAAATCTCAATACTGAACAAGATTCAGTCTAATTCGCTGAAGCACGCACAATTCACCGTAGTTACGGGCCGTCGACGCATCGGAAAGACAGAACTGATTCGCCATGCATACGGGAACATACCCTTCCTCTACTTCTTCGTCGCAAGGCGTACAGAGAAGGAATTGTGCGAGTCGTTCCGCCGTGAGATAGAATCCAAACTTGGCGTGTTCCTCCCCGGCGAACAATCCAACTTCAAGGACATCTTCAAATGGGTGATGCGCTATTCCTGCGAACATCCTGTAACGCTGGTAATCGACGAATTCCAGGATTTCCGGCGCGTGGATGCCGCCATCTTCAGCGAAATGCAACGCGAATGGGACGAATACCATGCTCGGTCGAAAATCAACTTTATCGTGTGCGGCAGCCTCAACACGCTCATGAACCGCATATTCCGTGACGCCAAAGAACCTCTTTACGGACGCGAGACCAGCTTTCTCAAAATCGCCCCGTTTCCCACGACTACACTCAAGGCGATCCTTTCCGATCATGCACCCAAATACACCCCCGACGACCTTCTCGCGCTCTTTGCGCTAACAGGCGGCATCGCAAAATACGTAGCCCTCCTGATGGATCATGGCGTCCACACCCAAGAAGAGATGATCGAAGACATGATCGGAGAAGGCTCAATCTTTCTGGAGGAAGGACGCGCCGGACTAATCGAGGAATTCGGCAGGGACTACGGCACGTACTTTTCGATTCTCTCCGCGATCGCCAGCGGACGGACGGGACGAGCGGAAATCGAGAACGCCGTTGGCGTGGGAGATCTTGGAGGCTATCTCCAGCGGCTAGAGAAGGACTACGAAATCATCGTCAGATGCCAACCACTTTTCGCCAAGCCTCTTGCAAAAAATCTCCGATACCGCATCCGCGACAACTTCTATCTCTTCTGGTTCCGTTTCATCGCAAGACACAGCGCGGCAGTGGAACTTGGCGCGTTCGGGCAACTCCACGAAATCGTGCGGCGCGACTGGAACGCATTCAGCGGTTTCGCGCTTGAACGCTATTTCGCGGCGAAACTTGCCGAGACTGGACGTTACACGCAAATCGGCGGATGGTGGAACAGAAAAGGCGAGAACGAAATCGACCTAATCGCCGAGAATGAACTTGAACATGTTGCGACCTTCTATGAAATCAAGCGCAACGCGGACAACATCTCACTGCCAACGCTTGAATCAAAACGCGACGCCTTTCTCCGCGCTACAGGCGAATACTCCGCCTGGCAGACGCCCTGTCGCCCTCTATCCCTTTCAGACATGTAGCCGCTGCGGGTGGCATAAATGGGCCACACTTTTCACTCTGCACTTTCTTTCGCAGCAAGCCGGGGGTCGTCGAGGTCAAGGCGGTAGAGCACCTGTGTGTAGTCCCAGCGCGGGGTCTTAGGCGGACGATCGGCAAAGCTTGACGTGTAAGTGCCCTCGAAGAGCAGCACTGGCGATTTTGGATCGCGTCCCTCCATGTGGATCACAGGATTGTAGAACGT